>CAZNLP010000051.1:1801-13067 GCA_964574015.1 uncultured Clostridia bacterium
CGATTAGAGAATTTATCTGGAGATATGAACTACGACTGGAAAAATTTAGCAACTCAAAGGCTTAGTGATCTTGAAAAAAGGCTTAATAGTTCATATATACCAGATGAAGGCATTGCCTCAATAGAAATAGAAATTGAGCAATTGAATTATTTCATAGAAAATGATATTAACCCTATAACACCAAGTGCAGCTAAATTTAGCGTTGAGTTTGTGGAACAAGGTATTTTAATGTTCATTCCACTACTTATTGTTATTCTGGCTGCTGATTTAGTTTCAGGTGAGTTTTCATCAAAAACTATTAAGGTACTTCTAACAAGAGCAGTTCCTAGGTGGAAAATATTATTGAGTAAATTTATTGCATTGATAATGATAACTACAATTTTGATTTCTATAATCGGTGTTTTATCGTCAATTGTATCCTTTCTTTTTTTTCAGCGTTGGGGCTTTAATGAGCCTGTTGCCACGGGTTTTAGTCTAATTCAAGGTAGTCTAAATTCGGATTATGTTGTATTAGTTACAAGATTTCAATATATGCTGCTAATATATTCCTTAGTCTGGTATGTTTCAATCGTTTTATCTTCAATAACTTTATTGATATCTGTTTTAGTTAATAATAGCGCGTCTGCCATAGGTATATTAATGGCAGCCTTAATTAGTGGTCAATTTTTACAGTTTTTTCTATCAGATTGGACACTAGTTAAGTATTTTTTTGTAACAAATTTAAACCTTACCCATTACTTAACAGGTTCCTACCAAATTATTGAAGGAATGAGTTTAGAATTTTCTATTGTTGTACTTAGTCTATGGGCATTTTTGTCTCTTTTCGTAAGCTTTCAAGTGTTTAATCGAAAAGATGTCTTGGTTTAAATGCCTATTGTAAGGAGAATTAAAATGTTTAAGAAAATTATATGGCCGATTTTATCCTTTTTATCTATTTCTTTAGCTATTGTTTTTATTTTTGGATTTATTTTTTCCATTAATATAGATAAAGGTACTCAGGAGGATTTTATTGAACCGATAGAGGGAGAAGATAATTCTCTAGAGACTAATAATGAATCTAGTGAAAATGAAAGGGATGGTCTTCAAATACTTGTTTTGGGTGATTCAATAGGATTTGGAGTTGGCGATAAGTCTAATAAAGGAATTGGAATACGATATAAAGAATTAATTAATAAAGAAGAAATAAAAGATGTTGCAGTGACAAATCTTTCAGTACCAGGTTATGAAAGTGGTGACCTGTTAACTTTTTTAGAAAGCAAACAAAATAATAGTCTTATTTCGAAAGCAGATATTATTATTATTTCTATTGGCGGTAATGATTTGAACAATATAGAGTATGAAGATACTTTATCCTTAGATGTTAATTTTAAAGAAACTATTAAATCCTACAAAGAAAATCTTCAAGACGTTATAAATATAGTACGTAATCTTAATGAAAGTGCTCAATTAGCGATAATAGGGTTATATGATCCTTATTCACAAGAAGAACCTCAAAAAACTAGATTGCTTCTTGAATGGAATTATGAAACAAGGCTTATTGCTTATTTAAATTATGATATTGCATATATCCCTACTTATGAACTGTTTAAATATCATTTAGATTCATATCTTTCAGAAGATGAATTTCATCCTAGTAGTGATGGATATCAGGCTATAACCCAGGAGCTTTTTAATATATTAAATGGAATCTACTAGTATAAAAAATATATAAATCTTAAAGCTAATCTTATGTATTTTATTATTTTGTTCCTTTATATTAAATATTATAAATGATAAAATATACTAAATTATATGTTTTGAGGTGTGATATGATAAGAAAGTTAGAAGAAAAAGATAGAGCTTTAGTTTTAGATTTTTTAAGTGAAGAACCATCGATAAATCTTTTTGCTATCGGAGATATTGAAGTTTTTGGATTTGAAGAGGATTTTCAAGATATTTGGGGTCAGTTTAAGGACACTAATTTGGAAGGTGTTCTTTTAAGATACAATCAAAACTTTATCCCCTACTGGAAAAAAGGGGAATTTAATCCTGCTGAATTTATCAAAATAATAGAAAAAAGTTCTATAAAAAACAGAATGATTTCAGGTAAAAAAAGTATCTTAGAAAATTTTGAGAATATCTTTGATAATTACAATAAAAAAGAAACCTATTTTTGTGAATTGAAAAAAGCAGAAAATTTAATTGAAGATACTTCTGAAATTAAAGTTGCCCAAGTATCAGATAAATTCAGGATACCAAAGTTTACAAACACTATAGAAGAGTTTAGTGATTCTCCTGATGTGACTCCAGAACAATTTGAAAAAAAACTTAAAACTAATTCCGGTCGTGCATATTATATAGAAAATTCAAAAGGTGATATAATAAGTGTAGCACAAACTACAGCTGAAAATTCTCAATCGGCTATGATAGTCGGAGTAGCTACAAAACCGGGTTATAGAAGAAAAGGGTTAGTTTCAAAATGTATGTCTAAACTTTGTAAAAATTATCTAAAAGAAGGTAAAACTCTATGCCTTTTCTACGACAATCCTGAGGCAGGCAAAATTTATAAAAAAATTGGGTTCAAAGAAATTGATAAATGGACTATGATATATGAAAAATAAATTAATGAAAGGACTGATATAATGAAAAAATTTAGTTTCACAAATGATTACAGTGAAGGAGCTCATCCTAATATACTTAAAGCTTTAGAAAAAACAAATTTAATTCAAGAAATTGGATATGGAGAGGATAATTTTAGCCTTGAAGCTTCCAAATTAATAAAGTCCAAACTTGGTACTGATGATTCTGATGTTCACATGGTTACTGGAGGTACACAGGCTAATCTAATAGTTATATCTTCCATACTAAAGCCTCATGAAGCCGTTATTTCTGCTAGTACCGGACATATAAACGTACATGAAGCTGGTGCTATAGAAGCAACAGGTCACAAGGTATGCGTTGTGGATACGGAGGATGGTAAGCTTATCCCAGAACAGATCCAGCATATTCTGGACATACACGAAGATGAACATATGGTTAAGCCTAAACTTGTATATATATCTAATTCTACAGAAATTGGCACAGTATATACAAAATCAGAGCTAGAAACATTATATAATTTTTGCAAAGCTAAAAATCTATATCTTTTTATGGACGGAGCAAGGTTAGGATCTGCTTTAGAATCTCCAAAAAGTGATTTAAAAATAGAAATTCTTCCTAAATTAGTAGATGTTTTTTACTTAGGAGGTACAAAAAACGGTGCTCTGATTGGTGAAGCAATAGTAATAAATAACGACTTACTAAAAGAGGATTTTAGGTTTTATATAAAACAAAAGGGTGCTTTACTTGCTAAAGGAAGACTTGTAGGAATTCAGTTTTTAGAACTATTTAAAAATGATTTATTTTTTAAAAATGCAAAACATGCTAATGATATGGCTTTTAAAATGAGTAGTTCTTTAGAAGATTTAGGCTGCGAATTTTTAACTGAACCTTCTTCAAATCAAATATTTCCGATTTTACCAGATGAATTAATCGAAGAATTATCTGAAAAATTTATGTTTTATAAATGGTCTGATGTTGGTAAGAGTAACTCTTCAATAAGAATAGTAACTTCTTGGGCAACTGATGAATCTAAGGTAGATGAATTTGTAGAAATAGTTAAAAAATACAAAAGCAGAGATTAACAGTAAGAATATTATGTTTTTCTACTCAGTTATAATTTTTATGTTTAATGTATTTTGATAATGGGTATACTTTTAATAACATTTATTAAAATTTTCTAACGGGGAGGTTTCAATTGAATTCATTATTTAATCTTAAATTTATGAATCAAAAAGCTATGGATAGAGTTCTTCTTGCTCTTATACCAATAATATTTTTTGGCATCGGTTCCTTTGGATGGAGGGTTCTGTTTGTAGTTTTAGTATCAGTTGTTTTTGCATTTTTAACAGAATGGTTTTTTAAAAGAAAGACTAAAAAACCTTATACGAGGGCAATCTTTGTATCTGCTGTATTATATGCTTTAACTCTACCTCCAAGAACTCCTTACTGGATTGTAGCTTTAGGTATTATTTTTGGTATTACCTTTGCTCGTGAGGTCTTTGGTGGCTTTGGGAGAAATGTTTTTAATCCTGCTATAACAGCAAGAGCCTTTGTTTACGTTAACTTTTCAAATTATCTTACAGCTCAATGGTCCACAAGTTCCGATGGATTATTTTCTGGATTTACAAAGTACATAACAGAACCCATAGATGTATTGGCCCAATCAACCCCTATGCTCATATATAGAGAAAGTGGTCAGTTGGCATCTTATTTTGATGTTATTGTTGGAAACGTTTCTGGTTCTATCGGAGAAGTTTCTGCTGTACTTATTATTTTAGCCGGAATATATTTAGTAGTTAAAAAGGCGGCATACAAGGAAACTATGATTTCTGTAATAGTTGGTTTTGTAGGTATGACTTTAATTTTTAATCTTATTGGAATTGAGCAGATTCCAAATCCATTGTGGGGTATTTTCTCAGGAGGCCTTTTGTTTGGAGCTGTATTTATGGCTACAGATCCTATCACCTCTCCAAAAACCTATTTAGGAAGATGGATATACGGTATTATGATAGGTGTTATAACTGTTGTAATAAGAGGTTTCGCCTTATTCGCTGGTGGCATTATGTTTGCTATACTTATAGCTAATGTATTTGTACCTATTTTGGATGTTGGTGTGAATCAACTTAAGAAGAGGGGTGCATAATATGGCTACCCATAAGAAAAAAGTTGTTTATCCTATAGTATTTATGGTGATGGTTACAAGTATTTTTACTCTCTTTCTTGCTGTAATAAATGAATTAACCTACGATACAATACAGGAGCAGTCTAGAATAAAAACTCAAAGCAAGCTCCTTTATTCCTTAGATATAGATTACGAAGACAGCGATGAAAGTATAGTAAACACTTACAATAAATACATAACGGAAAAATCTACAGATGACTATACATATTATATTGCTGAAGAAAATGGACAAGTAATCGGTTATGCATTTGAAGTAAGAGGCAGTGGACTTTGGGGACAGATTAGATCTTATTTAGCTTTTGATGACTCCTTCGATGAGTTAAAGGGTGTAGATTTCATATCTCATTCCGAAACTCCTGGATTGGGAGGTAGAATAGATGAAAGATGGTTTGTCGATCAATTTAAAGGTATCGAATTAACTCAATCGGCAGATGGAGAGTATCTAATTTTCAAACCTTCAATAGGAGGAAATATAGACTCTATAACCGGTGCAACTTCGACATCAAAAGCTGTAAGAACTATATTTAATGAGAATATAGAAGAAATACTACAGGTGAAGGAGGAAGTAATTGATGAATCAAAAAACTAAAGGTATCTTTCTTTTAGGTTTATGGAAAGATAATCCTGTATTTAGACAAATACTTGGAATATGTTCAGCTTTAGCCGTTACAAATCTTATGGTAAATTCATTTGTTATGGGTCTTGGACTAATTTTTGTTACTGCATTTTCCGAGCTCACCGTATCAATAATAAGACAGTACACTCCGAAACATATAAGAATGATGGTTCAAACCCTTATTATATCAGCTTATGTTATCATAGTAGATATATTCTTGAAGGCGTATTTCCCTAGTATAAGTGAAGCACTGGGTCCATATGTAGGACTTATTATTACCAACTGTATAATAATGGGTAGATGTGAATCTTACGCTCAGAACAACCCTCCATATTATGCTTTCATGGACGGAATAGCTTCTGGTGCCGGATATGCAATAGTTTTACTTATAATAGCTTTTGTAAGAGAATTACTTGGTTTTGGATCCTTATTTGGAATTAGTATCTTAGGAGAATCTTGGACTTCATGGACTCTAATGATAATGCCACCTGGAGCATTTTTTATGCTGGCTATTATCATCTGGATTTCTAAAAATATGATCGACGATGAAAAAGAAGAGAATGGAGGTGCAAAAGCATAATGACTATAAATCCTTTTGTAATATTTTTCGCAGCTATTTTTACTAACAATATGATATTATCCAACTTTTTAGGAATGTGTTCTTTTATTGCTGTAAGCAACGAGATTAAGACTTCTTTTAGCTTAGGAGAAGCCGTTACCTTTGTTTTAGGTTTTACTTCTATAATAAATTACCTTGTATATCATAAAATATTAGTACCTTTGAATTTAGAATATTTAAGATTTATAGTATTCATAATAGTTATTGCATCTTTTGTTCAGCTGGTAGAGATGATAATAGATAGATATTTTCAAAATCTTTACTATGCACTGGGGGTTTTCCTACCTCTAATTACTGTAAACTGTGCTATATTAGGAGTTTCATTATTTATGATTATAAGAGACTACTCTCTTATTCAATCTGTAGCTTTTAGTATAGGTTCAGGTTTAGGGTGGACATTAGCTATAGTAGCTATGGCAGGCATAAGGCAAAAAATAAAAAACAATCCTTTACCTAAAGGTTTAGAAGGTCCTGGTATAACCCTAATTATCACAGGTATTATGGCACTTGCATTTATAGGATTTTCCGGAATAGTACAGATACAATAGGAGGTAATATGAGAGAAATAATAATAACAGTTGTGACAATATCATCTATATCCGGAGTATTAGCTTTTTTACTTTCTATAGCAAATAAAACTATTGCTAACTACGGTGAAAAGACAGTTACAATCAATAAAGAAAAAGATTATATAGTAGAAGGAGGAGAAACTCTCCTTTCAGCTTTGATTGAAGAAAACATTTTTATTCCATCAGCCTGCGGCGGTAAAGGTAGCTGTGGATATTGTAAGGTTAAAGTTTTAGAAGGTGGTGGTCAGTTTCTACCCACTGAAAAAGGATATGTAACTGAAGAAGAAAGAGAAGAGGGTATCAGACTTTCATGTCAATGCAAAGTAAAAGAAGATATGAAAATTGAAATTCCGGAAGAGCTTTTCAATGTTGAACAGTACGAAACTACAGTATCTAAAATGGAAAATCTTACTGACAAGATTAAGCTGGTTAGATTAGAATTTGACGAAGGTAAAGAAATGAATTATAGCCCTGGACAATACATTCAGATTTTGACTCCTATATATAAGGAAAGCTTCGAAGAAATATATAGAGCTTACTCTATAACAACTCCACCAAGCTCGAAAAATGCCATCGAACTTTTTATAGGATATGCTGGTGGTATATGTACTACATATGTACATGATTATCTTAAGGAAGGAGATCCTCTAACAATTGTAGGTCCTTTTGGAGATTTTCAATATCGAAATAACGATAAAGAAATGATTCTTGTAGCCATCGGTACAGGTATGGCACCTATTATGAGCATCCTTAGACATATGGCTGAAAAAGGTATAGATAGAAAAGCAACCTTCTACTTTGGAGCAAGAACAAGATCTGATCTTTTCATGATAGATGAAATCGAAGAGCTTAAAGAAAACCTTCCAAGATTTGAGCTTAAGCTATGTCTATCAAGACCAACTGAAGAGGATAATTGGGATGGAGAAGTAGGAAGAGTTACCGATTTGCTTGAAAAATATGAAGAGAATGGTGAAAATAAGGAAGCTTATTTATGTGGTAGTCCTCCTATGATTGATTCAGTTGTCCCGATACTTAAAGCGAAAAATTTTAAAGAAGAAAATATTTTATTTGATAAGTTTGAATAAGCTGGAAATTTTCCAGCTTTTTTATATTAAATTTCATGGAGGTAGAGATGGATAAATTAATTATAACTATAGCTTCTACAGGAAATGTTCCTACAAAAGACATAACTCCTTATGCAGCTTTAACAAAGGAAGAAATTGTAGATGATATAGAAAAATGTTCAAAACTAGGTGCATCATTGGCTCATATTCATGTAAGAGATAAAAACTTAGAACCAACCAGTGATAGAAATACATTTAAAGAAGTATTAGACGAAATAGATAGAAGAGAAATTAAGGTGATAAAGCAGGTATCAACTGGAGCGAGAGGTGGAGAAAACACTATAAAATCCAGAGGTCAAATGCTTGATTTAAATATACATATGGCCAGTCTTTCAACTGGTTCTTCAAATTTTTCTTCGTTAGTTAATGCAAATTCTTTTGAATTAATAAATGCATTAGCAGAAAAAATGTATGAAAATAACATAAAACCTGAAATAGAAGTTTTCGATACTGCAATGCTTTTTAATGCATTATACCTATTAAAAAAAGGAGTTTTAAAATCTCCTCTTCATTTTAATTTAGTTATGAATGTTCCCGGTTCAATAAAAGGTACACCAAAGAATCTTATGTTTTTATATGATAACCTTCCTGGAAATTCAACATGGACGGTTACTGCAATAGGAAAATCTCATGTTCAATTGACAACAATAGCAGTAGCTTTAGGGGGTCATGTGAGAACTGGATTAGAAGATGTAATCTATTTTGATAAAGATAAATTCGCAACTAATGAGATGCTTGTAAAAAGAATTGTTAATATATCTACGGCGGTAGGTAGAGAGATAGCTACTTATGAAGAAGCAAAAAAAATTCTTTCATTAACCTAAATGTTTCCCCGTTTATTATTTCCTGGGAAATATTTAGTTTGTAAAGTAAAATAAAAAACTCCGAATTAAATCGGAGTCATTTTTAAATCTTTTGTCATCTTACAACTAAAACCGGTACATTTATATGATGTACAACTTTATTTGTAACACTTCCTAACATAAACCTTTTGTTTTCTTTCATGCTGTGAGTTTTCATAATTACCAAGTCATAATCCCCTTTTTCTGATTCCTCTAATATTTCAGATGCTGCATCTCCTTCTATAACCTTAGATTCAGTTTTTATGCCTTCCTGCTTATATAAATTTACTACTTTTTCAATGAAATTATTCTTATTAGCAGTTTCGTAAATTTTTTCTATATAAGCTCCGTATTTGACTTCGTTTGGAATTCTATGAAAATCAACAGCATGAAAAATAGTAATAGTGCTATCAAATTCTTTTGCTAATTTTACTGCAATATCAATTGTTTCAATTTTTTCTTGGTTTTCAACCGGTAATAATATTTTTTTCATTTTTTTCCACCTCTTTAAGTTTATTATATTAAAAAGAAAATGTTTTCATTATATATTTACCACATATGTGTTTTGTTATTCTTTTAAATCATAAAACTCCGATTTTTAATCGGAGTTTTATTTTATCTTAGGATGATTATAGGTACATTAATGTGATGTACAACTTTGTTAGTTACACTACCCAGCATAAATCTTTTGTTTTCTTTCATATTATAAGTTTCCATTATAATTAGATCATAATTTTCATTTTCAGCCTTATCTAAAATCTTCGATGCTGTATCTCCTTCTACAACTTGAATATCTGTTTTGATACCTTCCTTTTCATATAACTCAGAAACTTTCTTTAATATATTGTTATCACTGGTTGTGTCGTGAATTACTTCTATGTATCTTCCCTTTATATTGTGAGGTATTCTATCAAACCTGTGAAAATCAACGACGTGAAATAAAGTAATAGTGCTATCAAATTCTTTTCCTAATTTTACAGCAATTTCAAGAGGTCTATCTACGTTGTGTTGATTTCCAATAGGGATTAATATCTTCTTCATCCTTCTCACCTCTCTATTTAAATAATATTCTTCACTATATATTTACCAAAATTTATTGAATTTATACTCATTTACATAAAATAAAAAAGTATGATTGGAAGTTTTATCCATCATACTTTCTTAGTTTATTTTTGTTTATTTTTTTCTCTAATTCTCATTACTGTAAATCCACCAATAGATCCTATTATAATCGCTCCTAAAATAGTACTGAGACTGAAACTATCTCTATTTACTATTGCTGGTTCTTGATTATCTTCTGCTGTATCAGAGTCAGCATAAACAGGTGTTATGAATAAAGCAAGTATAAGTAATATTAAGGCTAATTTTTTCAAAACTGCACCTCCTGTAAGTTTTTATTATTTTGATAAAGAAAATAAAATTTCAATTTTTTTAATTAATTTACTAATTATTATAACATATTTCATTCAAAATATAGAGTAAAGTTATATAAAGTGTTAAAATATAATTAAATAAGTACTTGGAGTTGTTGATTTTGATGAAAAATTCAAACAAAAATAAAGCATTAATTTTATTTTTTTCAATTATTCTTTTAGGATTTTTTAATTACCTATTAATTAAATTTGCAGTTAATAATCCTGTTCGTATTGAAAATACATATTCAAGAAAAATATATCCTACGGTATCCTACTTTTTGTCTTTTATAAGTCATAACTTTTCATTCTCTTTAGGAGAATTGACTATATTTTTATTTGCATCTATTATAATCTTCGTACTTTTTTTATCTTTGTATAATATGCTTTTAAAAAATTGGAAGAAAGCCTTTAACTACTTTCTGATTATTATAGTTTTTCTGTTGCTCAACTTGACTTTCTTTCAACTTGCTTGGGGCTTAAACAACTATAGATTAAAAGTTGAAGATAATTTTGATTTGAAAAATATAGAAATTGACATAGATGATATTTCAAAAAGCTACAAGTATTTAGTACTGGAAACAAATCGTTTAAAACAAAATTTAACTAATAAAAATCCTGAAAAAGATTACATATATAAAAATTCATACTTAGGTTATAAATATTTGTCCGGAATTTATTCTTTTATCGATGATAAAAGAGTAAATACAAAGCCATTATTAGTTTCTAACCTGTTTTCTTCGAGCGGTTATGCTGGTATATATATACCCTTTTTTGCCGAACCTAATGTTAACAAAATGATGCCTACTATATCTATACCCTTTGCATCGTCCCATGAAATAGCACATCAAAAAGGTTTTGCAAGTGAAGATGAAGCTAATTTTATAGGCTTTTTAGCCTGTTCAAATCATGAAGAAAATTTTTTTAAATACTCCGGCTATCTATATATGATGATTTACTTAGGTAACACATTATACAAAAACGATATGGATCTGTATTTAGAGTTGTCTGAACTTAGAAGTAATGATGTTTTAGAAGATTTAAAAATTATATCTGAATTTTGGGATACTCATAAAAAAGAAAAAATAAGTGAAATTCATAATAAAACAAATGATGCTTTTTTAAAAGCCAACAATCAACCTGAAGGAATACTTACTTATTCTAAGGTTTCTGAGTTGTTTATTAAAGCCTATAAAAAGGGTCTTATAGAATAAAAAAAAGCTTTTGAAAATATAACCAATTAAAACCCTATTTATCTAAAAAAAACCCTCTAAAAATTTTTTAGAGGTGATTTGGGGAATACTATTCTACATAAATTTCAA
>CAZNLP010000052.1:0-12971 GCA_964574015.1 uncultured Clostridia bacterium
CAATCTAATTGTTAATTGATAAACATTTTTATGACTCTCATGTATATTATACCCAGATTTTGGTATAATATATAAAAAGAAGGGAGAGAATTTATATGAATAATACTATTAAAACTATTAGTGATAGAGTTTCTTTACGAAAATATGCTGATAAAGATATAAAAGATGAGCACTTAGATACAATTTTAAACAGCGCTATGCAGGCTCCAACTGCAGGAAATCAAATGCTTTATTCTATTATATTAATAAGTGACCAGGAAAAAAAGGAGGCTTTAAGTAAGTCTTGTGATAATCAACCTTTTATTGCAACTGCTCCTTTACTCATGGTGTTTGTAGCGGATCATCAAAAGTGGTTTGACTACTACTTGAAAAACGACGTAAAAGAATATTCAGAAAAAACTGGAATAAAGTTTGAAGCTCCTCAGGAATCAGATTTATTTTTAGCATGTGAAGATGCTATGATCGCCGCACAAAATGCTGTTATAGCTGCTGAATCTTTGGGCATAGGTTCCTGCTATATAGGAGATATTCTTGAAAATTATGAATATCATAAAGAATTACTAAATCTCCCTGATTGGGCTTTTCCTATCACTATGCTAACTCTTGGATACTATCCAGAGGATTATCACAGAGTACATAGAAAAAGATTTGATAAGAAGTTCATAGTGTTTGATGAGCAGTATAAAAGATTATCAGATGATGAACTTGATGAAATGTATGCAAATTTAGAAAAATTTTACGTTAAAGAAAATAAATACGATGCAGATAATTATGCTCAGATGTTTTACTCGAGAAAGACTGGTGCAGACTTTAGCAAAGAGATGGCTAGATCTGTAAGGGTTGCTCTTAAGAAATGGACTGGAGAGTTATTGTAGAAATTTTAAAATCCCGGTGAACACCGGGATTTTTTATTAAACTTCTATTATCTTTCCTACATATAAATCTTCAAATTTTTCTTTAAAATCTTGTTTCAATATACACATTGCATCAAATCCTGTGCAGTGGCCTGTTATAAGTTTTTTGGGATTAAATTTAGCAAGTTTTTTTGAAATATCTTTTACTTCATCTTCTTTCTTGTTCAGTAGATGAAATCCTCCAATAATTCCATATAGGTTTTTGCCTTCTGCTAAATTCATAGATTGTTCTACTATTTCAATTATTCCAGAATGACTGCATCCTGTAATAATAAGAATTCCCTTATCTTTTATATTAAACATTAGAGATACGTCATCTTTCATAGTATCTTCGACGTAGTTTCCCTCTGATGTTTTATATACTCTCTTAGTTGGGAAAACTGCTTTTTGATGAATTTCTCCTGTTGTCATAACTCCAGGCATAATCTCAAGAGGTTCTTTTAAAAAGTCAAGCTTACCCTTATTTTTTACAATCTTCTCTTCTGGATCTTTGTCTGGTATACCTACATAATAAAGTTTTCCATCCTTTTCCTTATAAGCTTCTTTAAAGACTTCCGGATGAGCTGTAACGACTATGTCCTGGTTAAGAAATTCTAATAACCCAACCAATCCTCCAGTATGATCGTAGTGGCAGTGAGATAAAAATATCATTTCAGAATTTTTAAGATTTACGTCTAGTAACTCTGCATTTTTTAATAAAGTATCTGATTTTTGACCTGTATCAAAAATTAGATAATGTTTTTCATTATTTACAGTCATCTCTATAAAAAATGATATCCCGTGCTGTCCCAGGACTTTGTTCTCCTTGCCCGCTTTATTTTCAAATAGGGTGGTTATTTTTATACTGCTTATTTCTCCTTTAAATTTCATATTGGACATCTCCTTTAAATATTATCTTTCTTTGTTTTGAAAGTACTCTTCTAAAGTTGTATCCTCTCTGTAAATTTTAGCTGCTAAATTTTTTCCTACATATCTTAAATGCCAAGGTTCATACAAATATCCCGTTATATCTTCTTTGCCTTCAGGGTACCTAATTATAAATCCAAATCTATGGGCATTATCTTTAGTCCATTTTCCTTCTTCGGTTTCACCAAAGATATCTTCAAGTTGATAATTTACACTTGCTGCTGTAATATCTAATGCCAACCCGGATTGATGCTCACTCTGTCCCGGATATGCACTGTATTTATCTGCATAATCCTGACCGTGGTTATTGACTATACTGTTATAAAGACTATCCTGAGTATTATAGGATCTGTATCCCGATCTGGCTACAAGTTCTAAACCTTCCTCTTCTGCTGCCGTTTTAAACATTTTTGTTATAGCATCAGATGCTTCTTTTCTTAATTGATTTATTTCAGGATTTGGTAAACAGGTTTCTACTTCAAGATCTACCAAATCTTCAGGAACGTAATCCGCGTTTAAATTTCTCTGTTTATTTACTACCATGTCGTAAGCTTCAGGATTTGTTATAACATCATTTTCATCAATCGTGTCTTCTAGAGAGTTGAATATTTCAATAGTAGCATAAAGATCTATATTCACGTCTTCCTCTCCAGTATATTCTGCTATTACCACGTGTTCTTGTCCTGTAATGGTCTCTTCTCCTACTAAAGCTTTATTTCCTTCAAACTTAATCTTATCTGTATCTGATCTAAAATTCATTTCAGATGTAATATCAATTTTAGTATCATCATCCAATAATGCTTCAACCTTGAATTCAATTTTTTCTCCTGAACCAGCTAATACTTTTTCAGGTAAAATGTTAACTCCTGTTATTTTAGATCCTTCTTCTGTTATCTCTGGCATTTCTATTTCCGGTTCATCTCCTTCTCCGTTGCATCCTGTTAATATAATTAATAATGCTGCTGTTATTATTAGTATTTTTTTCATACTTCGCCTCTTTTCGTAAAATTTTATGTCTTTAGCTTTATCTATATAATATTATATGACTTGAGTTTATTTATGTCTACTTATATATTATTAAAATTAATAATCAAAATTGTAAACATACTATTTTTGTTGTATATTTATATTAGTAATTTATTTACAAGAAAGGATATTTTATGAAAATTTTAATAGCACCGGATTCTTTTAAAGGTAGTTTATATTCAAAAGATATATGTAATATAGGAAAGAAAGCCTTAGAAAAAGCCTTAGAAAATGTTATAGTTGATGCTCTCCCGATGGCCGATGGTGGAGAAGGTACAGTAGATTCATTAGTAATAAATACCGGAGGAAGATATGTAAACGTTGAAGTTACAGGTCCTTATGAAAAAAGCGTAAAAGCTAAGTACGGAATATTAGGAGACGAAGAAACTTCAGTTGTTGAAATGTCAAGTGCTTCCGGTTTAGCTTTGGCTGATAAAAGTAATCTTAATCCTATGAAATCTACAAGCTACGGTACAGGAGAGATTATTCTTGATGCAGTTAAAAAAGGATGCAGGAAATTTATAATAGGAATAGGTGGTAGTGCAACAAACGACTGTGGTACAGGTATGCTACAGGCCTTAGGTTTTGAATTTTTAGATAAAGACGGAAATACTATTCATGGTTGTGGTGGTAATTTAGAGAAAATAAAAACAATTACTGATGAAGCTGTTTACGAAGGTGTAATGGAATCTAAGTTTCTTATAGCCTGCGATGTTGACAATCCTCTCATTGGTCCAAGAGGTGCTACAATGATCTACGGACCCCAAAAAGGTGCTGACAAAAATATGGTTGAAAAATTAGAAAAAGGAATGATACACTTTGGTCAAACTGCTGAAAATTTTTTAGGCAAAAGTATAATAAAAGTCCCAGGAGCTGGTGCTGCTGGAGGTATGGGAGCTGCATTTTACGGATTTTTAAATGGAGAACTAAAATCAGGTTTTGAAATCATAAGTAATGCTGTAAATTTAAATGAAATAATTAAAGATAATAATTATGATGTTATTTTTACAGGAGAAGGAAAAATGGATAGCCAAACTTCAATGGGCAAATTAGTTTCAGGCATATCAAATTTAGGAAAAAAGTATAACATACCAGTTATTTCAATATCTGGGGCTTTAGATGATGGATGGGATAGTTTAGAAGACATAGGTTTAACAGCTTCATTTAGTATCACTAATAAACCTATGTCTTTAGATACTTCAATACAAAATGTAGAACCTCTAATTTTTGAAAGCTACTATAATATCGGAAAAATTATAAAAATATTTGTCAATAATATCAAGTAGTGGTATAATTTATTAGAAATAAAAAAATTTACCGAAAGGAGTGGTGATTATGGATGTGAGAAAAGTATCAGCAAACAAAAAAAATACTACTTCTTTGGGTGCAGATTTTTAACTTGTTGTTCTAATAATATTACAGACCTGTATCCCTTGAAGTAGCCCTTCAGGGGTTTTTTATGTCCAAAATTGGTTTGAATAATATTAGGAGGAAATTAAATAAAAATGGAAAATAATGTTTTAAATAAATGGGGATTAAATGAATTTATTTTGAATAACTTAGAAAATAATGATATTAAATATCTTGGAAGAATAGTGACAGAAGGTGATAAAATATATAAAGTAGCGACTGTCAATGGTATTTTAAACGGAGAGGTTTCCGGAAAACTAGAGTACAATGCTGTAGGTAGAGAGGATTTTCCTGCAGTTGGAGACTGGGTTGTATTAGACAGAAATGAAAAAAATACAGGTAATGCTGTAATTAAAACTGTGCTTCCTAGAAATACTAAGGTATCTAGAAAAGTCGCCGGTAGAAAATCAGATGAACAGATAATAGCCAGTAATATAGATTATATATTTATATGTATGGCTTTAAACAGCGACTTTAACAAAAGAAGATTGGAAAGATATTTAACTATAGTTTGGGACAGCGGTGCTGTACCGGTAGTCCTTCTTACCAAAGCAGATCTTTGCGAGGATGTAGATGCAAAGGTATTGGAGGCTGAAGAAGTAGCAATAGGTGTAGATATATATGTATCAAGTTCAGTTACTGGAGAAGGAATTGAGTCTTTAGAAAAATATTTATATGAAGGAAGCACTTGTGCATTTATAGGTTCTTCCGGAGTTGGAAAATCTTCTATTATAAACTATCTAATAGGCGAAGATTTTATGAAAGTCAATAAAATACGAAATGATGACAAAGGTAGACATACTACAACTCACAGAGAACTCGTTCAAATTTCAGGAGGGGGATTAATAATAGATACTCCAGGAATGAGAGAAATCCAGATAATGGATGTAGATGATTCTTTAGATAGAACTTTTTCAGATATAGAAGAACTTACAAGATTATGTAAGTTTTCAGATTGTCAACACGACACTGAGCCTGGATGTGCCGTTAAGAAAGCTTTAAAATCCGGTAAATTAGATGAAAATCGCTGGGAAAACTACCTGAAATTAAAAAGAGAAACCGCCTTTTATAAAAGAAAAAATAATAAAAAACTTGAAAGTGAATACTGGGAAAAGATGAAGAAACGGAGTAAAAAGGTAAAAGATATATATGAGTTTAGAAAGAAAAATGGTTTGAAGAAGTAGTTAATTTAAGTCGTTGGACAATTCCAACGACTTTTTATTCGTATTTTCCAACCAAAGGAACAAATCTTACTTTTTCTATTACTTCCTCAGTGATTTTACCTTTAGAATCTTTTTTGATTAACAACAAATCCTGCAAATATCTTGGACCTACGGGGATAATCATTCTACCTTCTGGAGCAAGTTGATCTATAAGCTCATTTGGAACCTTTGATGCTGCTGCAGTAGCTATAATTCTATCATAAGGCGCATATTCTTCCCAACCACTACTCCCATCATCAAGTTTGTAGTGTATATTGTCATAATCTGCATTTTTTAGCCTTTCTTTTGCTTTTTTTAAAAGAGGTTCTATCCTTTCTACTGTGTATACTTCCTTCGAAAACTTAGATAATATAGCCGTCTGATATCCGGATCCTGTTCCAATTTCAAGTACTTTACTGTTCTTATTTAGTTCTAACATGATGGTCATATTTAATACTAAACTTGGTTGAGATATAGTCTGACCGTGTCCAATTGGAAATGGACTATCTATATCTGCATATTTTTTATTTTTGTCCATAAAATAGCTTCTGTCTAGTTTGTTTTGGAATTCTATTATTTTTTCTTTTTCATATACCATTTTTATCCCTTCTTTTAATTATTTATATCTTTATTATATCATTATTTTGGGTAATTATTGCAAATAATATATTCTAAAAAACAAAAATTTTAGATTGATAAATTTTTAACATTATAGTATAATATCAAGAGTTGGTTATTAGGAGGTTATTTTATGGATATATATGTTTGTATTGGAAGTGCTTGTCACTTAAAAGGGTCTTACGAAGTTGTTGAAAATTTAAACGATTTAATTAAGAGGTCACCTGAAAAAAATATTGTTTTAAAATCTGCATTTTGCTTAGGAAAATGTTCAGAAGGTGTTAGTGTTAAATTTGATAATAAATTTTTTTCAGTTACTCCAGATAATGTAGATGATTTTTTTAAAAATGTTGTTATGAAGGAGGTATAAATGATTTTTATTGATTTTGATAAGAATAAGTGTGATGAATGTTATAAATGCTTAAGAGTATGTCCAACTAAAGCTATTTCTTTTAATAAAAACAGAAGAGATATTATTGATGATTTATGTATAAAATGCGGTTTATGTCAGCAGGCTTGTCCTCAGGGAGCTCTTAAAATACATTCCGATATAGACAATGTAAAACATTTTATTAATACTACTCATACAGTTATTGCTTCCCTTGCTCCTTCTTTTGCATCGGCTTTTGATATTGATAATCCTCTTAAGATTGTAGCTGCTCTTAAAAAGTTGGGTTTTGATGCTGTGGAAGAAACAGGTATAGGCGCTGAGGCAGTAAGTGATTCATACAAAAAATATATTGATACATATACTGGTAATAATATAATTACAACCTGCTGCCCTTCTGCAAATTATATTATAGAAAAATATTATCCAGATTTAACTTCTACTATGCTACCTGTCGTTTCTCCTATGATAGCTCATGGAAAAATTATAAAAGAAAACCACGGTAGGGAAACTAAAGTAGTTTTTTTAGGACCTTGTTTAGCTAAAAAAGCAGAATCTAAAGATATAAAAAATTCTGTTGATGCAGTATTAACCTTTAATGAATTAGATAAATGGCTTAAAGAGAAATCTATTGATTTACAGACTATAAGTCCTGAAAACTTTGACAAAGCATCTCCTTTACACGGCAAAGAATATCCTTTAGGAGTTCTTTCTTCTTGTACTGAAAATACAAATTATGAGTATATAAAGGTTGACACTTTTGATAGGTGCAAAGATATATTATCTGATTTATCAAATGATAAATTAAAAAATATGTTTATTGAACTTAATGTATGTCAAGGCAGCTGTATCAATGGTCCAGATTATCCTGATAATGAAATTAGTTATTTTCAAAGGTTGGATAAAATAAATAAATATGTAAACAAATCAAAGTCTTTAGATACTGATGTTTCTGAAAATTGTATCAAAGTTAATTTAAACAGAAGGTTTAATTCTAAAAAAACAATTAAAGATAAACCCTCTGAAAATAAATTAAAAGAACTTTTAAGGAAAATAGATAAATACGAAGAAAGCGATTATCTAAACTGTAGAGCATGTGGCTATAATAGATGTATAGATAAAGCTGAAGCTTCATACTATGGATACTCAGATATATATATGTGTATGCCTTATCTTAGATCTAAGGCTGAAAGTTTACAATCTGTAATATTTGATAATTCACCAAATCTAATCTTTATTTTAAATGAAAATTTGGAAATTTTGGATTATAATCCAGCTTTTAATAATCTTTTCAATAAACATAATATTAATCTTAAAAATCATAAAATTGATAATTACATAGATGATGCTATCTTTAAAAGGACTTTTGATATTAAGGAAAATATAGTTGGAGTTAAAAAAAGATATGAAAATTTAGACAAAGTCTTTTTTGTGAACTCCTTATATATAAAAAACAATAGTATCCTTGTAGCTATAATGACAGATATAACTTCTAATGAAAAAAACAAAGAAGAACTAGAAATAGTAAAAGAAGAGACTTTAAATATATGTCAAAAAGTTATTGATAAGCAGATGAGGGTTGCTCAAAATATAGCTTCTATTCTCGGAGAAACTACAGCCGAAACAAAAGTTAATTTAAATAGATTGAAAGATGTGGTTTTAGATGAGGAGGTTACAAAAATTGAATAACTCTGAAATATTTTTTGATATATCAAAGCATTCTTTAAATAAATATGGCGAAGAATTATGTGGAGATAATGTGGAGATTTTTAAATCTAAAAATAGAATGATAATAGTCCTTGCAGATGGACTGGGTAGCGGAGTTAAAGCTAATATTTTATCTACTCTTACAACTAAAATTGCAGGTACAATGCTTCAGAACGAAAGTTCAATAGAAGAAACTATGAATACAATCATAAATACTCTACCCGTTTGCAAAATGAGAAAAGTTGCATATTCAACCTTAGGAATTATACAGATAGATGAAAATAACAATGCAACAATTATTGAATACGATAATCCTCCTGTTTTTTTTAAGAGAGATAATCAGATACTTGAATTAAAAAAAGAAGAATTATATTTTAGCGATAAGAAAGTTAAAATCACTAAGATCCCTTTAAGAATAGGAGATACTATGACATTAGTTTCCGACGGTGTAGTACATGCTGGAGTAGGTCAAATATTAAATCAAGGATGGAAATGGGAAAATATTGCGGATTTTCTAAAAAAACAATCAAAAAATAATTCTGAAACATACAACAGATCATTAATTGATGCCTGCAATAAATTGTATATAGAAAAACCTGGAGATGATACAACTTCTGTTACCTTAATGATAAAAAAACCGCAAGTGACTAACATATTTACAGGTCCACCTGAAAACAAAGATAAAGACTCGGAAATAATTGAAAGTTTTATAAGTCAAGAAGGGAAAAAAATAGTATGCGGTGGCACTGCCGCAAATATATTTTCAAGAGAAATGGATAAAGAAATCACTACTTCCTTTGATTATATAGATAAAGAAGTACCTCCTATTGCTGATATTGAAGGTCTTGATTTAGTTACAGAAGGTATATTGACTTTAAAAAAATTACTTTCAAAATTAGAATTTCTTAAAAATTCAACTGATGAATACAACTTCGAAAAGAAAGATGGAGCTACATTATTAGCTAAAATTCTTGTAACAGAATCAACACATATTAATATTTGGTTCGGTAGAGCTGTAAATCCAGCTCATCAAAATCCAGATTTGCCAATTGATTTGAGTATTAAATTAAATATACTTGGAAAAATAAGCAATCTTTTAAAGTCTTTAGGAAAGGAAGTTAGTTTTAAATATTTATAAAAAAGCCTGCAGAATTAACTGCAGGTTTCTATATTAATTAGGAAGGAATTTTCTTATTTCAATATTTGGTATATTATCATCGCTATTATGTAAGCTACCCCTGTTTGATATGATACTGCAAATAACGTCCATTTCCAAGAGTTAAACTCTTTTTTCATAGTTCCTATAGCTGCTATACAAGGTGCTGCCAAAAGATTAAATGCCATAAATGCCCAAGCTTTAGCCGGTGTAAATAATGTTCTTATACTTGCTATTAGTTCCGGTGAATCTTCCGCGACTTCTCCTACGCCTGTAAGTACTCCTAAAGTGGCAACAACTACTTCTTTAGCAACAAATCCTGTAAATATTGCAACAGCTGATATCCAGTCTCCAAATCCTAAAGGTATGAATATAGGTGAAATAGCTCTACCTATTCCAGCTAAAATGCTGTTGGATGGATCATCTACAATAGAAAGATTAAAACTAAAGGTTTGAAGCATCCAAATTATAACAGCAGCTGCAAATATTATCGTTCCTGCTTTTTTAAGGAAATCTTTTCCTCTATCCCACATATGTATAAATAACCCTTTTAATGTAGGAATCCTGTATGGTGGAAGTTCCATAACAAAAGGCGCTACTGCTCCTTTAAATAAGGTATTTTTGAGTAGTATTCCAGACAATATAGCTACTGCTATTCCAAGCATATATATTGTAAATACAACCATTCCACTGTTGTTCGGGAAAAATGCTGCTGCAAACATAACGTAAATCGGTAGCTTTGCTCCACAGGATATAAAAGGTGTTAATAATATAGTAAGCTTTCTATCCTTTTCGTTTTCAAGGGTTCTTGTTGCCATAATACCAGGAACTGAACATCCGGATCCTATAAGCATAGGGATAAAAGATTTTCCTGTAAGTCCAAATTTTCTAAAAAATTTATCCATTACAAAGGCTACTCTTGCCATGTACCCCGTATCTTCAAGTACTGATATAAAGAAAAATAATATCATGATTTGAGGTACAAATACTAATACAGAACCTACTCCACCTATAACACCGTCAATAACCAAAGCCTGTATAAAATCTGATGCTCCTACGGCTGTCAATCCAGATGAAACTAATCCTGCAATAAATTCAATTCCTCCTTCTACCCATCCAATGGTATAATCTCCAAGTGTTTGAATAGAGAAATAGTATACTACATACATTACTGCTAAAAAAATTGGTACGGATAAAAATCTATTTGTGAGTACCTTATCAATTTTGTCAGAAGTTGTAAGTTCTTCTCTCTTAGATTTTTTTACCGTTTTCTTTATTACATAATTAATATATGTATATCTTTCATTTGCTATGATACTCTCCATATCATCGTCGTATTTTTCTTCCAAATTTTCTTTTGTTTTAATAATCATAGAATCTGTTTTGTTATCGATAGAAAACTTAGACTTGGTATGAGAATCTTGTTCTAAAAGCTTTACTGCTAGCCATCTTTTGTTTACTTCTTCTTCATAAGCTATTTCTTTTACAAGTTCTTCAATTTTATCAATTTCTTTTTTTATATCTTTACTGTAGAAATTGTTTTGCTTAACTTTATTTTCTTCTAAAGCCATTTCCTCAAGGGTTTTAATTAAGATATCTATTCCTTTTCCTTTATTAGCAGATATAGGAAGAACTTTAGTATTCAACTTGTTTTCTATTTCTAATATGTTAATTTCATCTCTATTTTTCTCTATAACATCCATCATATTGAGAGCCACTAATACAGGAACTCCTAGTTCTAAAATCTGAGTAGTAAGGTATAGATTTCTTTCTATATTTGTAGCATCTACTATATTAATGATAAGGTCCGGTTTTTCCTCTAATATATAATCTCTTGCTACTATTTCTTCCATCGTGTATGACGATAGAGAATATATTCCTGGTAGATCAACTAAATTGACCTTGCTTTTTGTTTTTTTAATTTTTCCTTCTTTTTTTTCTACAGTAACACCCGGCCAGTTACCTACATACTGTGTACTACCTGTAAGTTCGTTAAATAGGGTAGTTTTACCACTATTTGGATTACCTACTAAGGCTATATTGAGTGTTTTTTCTTTTATCCCCACTGACATATTTATATAAACCTCCAATTTATATTTCGTTATTTGATAATCGTTATCAGGTTAAGTCAAAAAATTTTATTCTACTAAAATTTTTTCTGCTTCTTCTTTTCTAAAAGTTAGTTCGTATCCTCTAAGATTTACCTCAATAGGATCTCCTAAAGGAGCTACTTTTCTAACTAAAATTTCTTGGCCTTTAGTCACTCCCATATCCATCAGCCTTCTTTTTACAGGACCTGATCCTGATATTTTTTTAATAGTTACTTTTTCGCCTGGTTTTACTTCACTTAAAGTTTTAGACATATTTCCTCCTTATAAGGCTTTTGGCAAATTTTCTTCTGGTATTACCATGATTTTGTGAGCCATACCCTGTCCTAATGCTATTCTAGTTCCTTCTATTGATAGAATAAGTCTTCCACCTTCATTTCTTACTACTTTTATTTTTGATCCTTTGTTCATTCCTAAATCTATAAGTCTTTGATTGAGAGTTTTTCCTCCCATAAAATCTTTGACTGTACAAATGTCTCCACTATCGCAAAACATTAATGGTTTCATTATATTTACCTCCCTTTGTTTATATTGATATTAATTATCAATATCTTCTATAGATTATCATATATATTTTTTTGTGTCAATTATTAATTTCATAATATCTTCTAATTTATCTGCTCTATAACTTTATTTCTTGAAGAGGTTCATATATTAATTTACCATTTACTCTCTTACTTTCCATTAATGCTATAGAATTAATAGGGACTTTAAATTCAGAAAAGTCAATTTCTTCGACTTTTTTGTCAATAATCACCTGTCTTCCTATAGTCAGGTGGGGTGTGAAGGGTCTTCTATCTACACTAAACTTGTATTCTTTAAGTAGTTTTATTAATTGGTCATGTATTTTATTAAGTTTTTCATTCTTTTCTATACCAATCCACACGATTTCTTTATTCTTCCTTTTAAAAGAACCAAGTTTGTTGAATTTAATATATTGTGGAATGTTCTCTAGTTTGTTAATAATGTTTTTTAATGTTTGGACTTTTTCATCATTAACCTCTCCAATAAATTCTATAGTTATATGATAGTTTTTATAGTAAGAAAATCTACCTTTTTCAGTTTCAGATAAAACTAATTCTTTTATCATTCTTAATTTTTCTTTTGTTTCAGCATCAAAGGTTACTGCAAAAAATACTCTCATAATTAAATCTCCTTCTCAATCTTTACTTTATTATATTTTATACACTAAATTGTTACTATGCAATTGGATTTTACAATGGTTTCATGCTATAATCATTTAAGTTTTAAATATACATGGAGGTATTATGACAAATATATCTTATTTAATAACAACAATAATAACTCTATCATTTGTTTCCTATATAGGTATAAAGTCAAGTAAGAAAGTCTCAAGTTCTAAAGATTTTACATTAGGTAGTAGGCAATTTACATCTTCTCAGGTTTCATCAAGTATAATAGGTACCTTAGTAGGAGGTGCTTCTACTATAGGGACAGCTCAAAGTGCATTTATAAGTGGCTTTAACGGAATGTGGTTTACAATTGGAGCAAGTGCAGGATGTATTTTTTTAGGCT
>CAZNLP010000053.1:0-12591 GCA_964574015.1 uncultured Clostridia bacterium
TAGGAGGAATAAATTATGGAAAACAAAAAAATTAAAGATAGTATAATTTTTAGTGAAGCAGCTTTTACTAAAAGAATTATTTATGATATGGAAGAGGTATTAGTATTTGTTTTAAATTTTAAACCGGGACAGGAGCTACCTATACATAAACACGAATCATCAAAAGTTGTATACAAAGTTTTATCTGGTTCTGGAGAAATTAAAATAAATGATTCAATAGAGAAAGTAGAAGAAGGAACTATTGGATATGTAGAAGGAGAGTATGATTTCAGTATACCTAAGGTAAATGAGGATATGAGTCTTTTAGTAACAATAAGTCCAAGACCTAAGAATGATGTTTATGCAAAAAATGTAGGATAAAAACCAAGCCCCTTTTCAGGGGCTAATTTTATGCTTCTGTTTTATTTTTAAAAAGTATATTCATTATGCTACCAATTATTATTAAACTAACCAAGGTTAAAATAAATCTTAAAGCTGTGAAAGGAAGACCAAGAAATTTTATTTCTACCATTAATTGGGGAATTTTCAAAGCAGCCCAAGCTCCTAAAAATATTACTATATTAAAAACGCTGGCTTCTTTTTTTAGAAGAGAAGCAGCCATTGGAAAAGCTACATAAAGAGGTCCTGTAGGTAATGTACCTAAGACAAAAGCAATTAAGCCTCCTTTTAATCCTGACTTACCTCCAAGCCATTTCTTTATCTTATCTTTATCAATCCATACTTCCATAAAACCCATAAGTAAAAAAACTGCAGGCATTATCAATGCCATTTCTTTTGCATAATCAATCATAACAGTAATCGAACGGTTTCCTGCCTCGGGCATGAAGATATTTAATCCTATAATTATAAATGCTAAAATGATTGGTATTTTAAAGTTTTTTATTACTTTTATCATCCTAATATACCTCCCATCACTACAGCAATTATTAATGCTGCAATAAAGCTTAAACCGTTTCTTAGAAATGTGAATTTTTTACCTAAAGCATTTATTTCCATAGGAGCTGTTATAACTCCTACCATTACTAAGGTTGTAACAAAGGCTGATATTGTCATTGTAGTAGCACCGGCTCTTAGCAAAGATCCTGCTAATGGAAATGCTATAAGAGAAGGAATTAAGGTTAATGCTCCTAGTATTGCTCCTAATGCTGTAGCCCAAAGACCTGCTTCGGCACCAATCAGACTTGAGATAGTCTCAGGAGTTAATATTCCTAATATAAGTCCTACTATACCTATAATCATTAGTAGACTTGGTGTCATTTTTATGAAAGCTTTTTTTGCTACTTTAAAAGCTTTTTTTGTTTTCTTTTTATCTTTAAAAAAAGAAACTGCCAAGGTTAAAGCTAAAAGACTGTATATAGTAATTACCGCCACTTTATATCTCCTTACTTTTCGCTACTTTATTTTCATATGTATCGATTAAATTTTTCATCAAAGATTTTCTATACTTAATAAAGTTGATATACTCAGATAAATTTTCTTTTCCAGCTTTAGTTATAGTATAGACTCTTTTTTTAGGTCCACTATGTCCCTCTTTCCAAGAAGAACTAACTAAACCTTCTTTCTCCATTTTCCTTAAATTTCTATAAAGAGTGCTAACACTTAAATCATTTTTATCAAAGCCGTAATCCTCTAAGCCCTCTATTAGCGAGTAACCGTGACCGGTTTTATCAAGTAAAAGAGTTAATAAACACACTTTTAAAAAAGTTTCTGCTTTGTGGGATTTATTACAGCATTTTGGATTTTTTTCTATCATATTTCCTCCTATATTCGAATCGACTATATTCATTATGCATATAGTATAAAACAAACAATTGCTATAGTCAATAGCAAACTTTTAAGAATATTGTTTATTTGACAATGGATTAATAAAAGATTTATAATATAATTCAATATTTATAAAGTAAGTAGATACTTGAATTCTAATAAAGATTTAGAGCTAATTCTAATAATGTAGAAATATTTACTTCTAAAGCCATAATGAAAAATAGTTGAAATGTTTCAATAAACATCTGAAGAACTTTTCAAAAAAGAAAACTGACATTTCAATTATGAAACATAAAAAATTAAAAAAACTGGGAAAAATCTGGAAAGCAGATACTTACCATTTCATATTTGAAATTATAAATTATTTTATTTTGAAAGTCATAAATTGAATTGAATAGAATGTATTTATTTTGATGTACCAATTCAAGTAATAAGAATAAATTGATAAAAGCAACCAGAAAAAATAATTGATTTTCGGTTGTTTTTCTTAAATTGGCACAACAGTTGCAATATATTTATAGTAAATAAGAAAAAAGGAGAGTTTTAGATGAAAATAGGATTTGTAGGATTAGGAGTTATGGGTGGAAAAATGGCCTCAAATGTTTTAAAAGCAGGACATAAATTGACCGTATATGATATAGCGAAAGAAAATGTGAAGACGCTTACTGACCAAGGGGCTGTAGCTGGAGATTCTGCTGCAGACGTTGCTGAAAAAAGTGATGTTATAATGGTATCTTTGCCAAATTCTCAAATAGTCGAAGGAGTAATACTAGGAGAGGATGGAGTTTTAGAAGGTGCAAAGAAAGGATCTGTTATTATAGACTTTAGTAGCATAACACCTAAAGTTATAAGGAAAATTAGCGAAATAGCAGCAAAAAAAGGAGTAGATGTAGTAGATGCACCGGTAAGTGGAGGTGCAGCAGGAGCTGAAAATGGTACACTAACCATAATGGTAGGTGGTAAAAAAGAAGTGTTTGACAAAGTTAAGCCGTACTTAGAAGCTGTAGGGAATAGTATTAAACATGTTGGTGACGTTGGTGCGGGAGACACAATTAAAGCTGTAAATAACTTACTATTAGGAATAAATATGGTTGCTACTGCAGAAGCTTTAGTTTTAGGTAAAAAAGCAGGACTAAAGGAAGATGTAATGTACGACATTATTAGCAAAAGTTCCGGAAGTTCATATGCTTTAACAGCTAAATACGAAAAATACATTTCGAAAGGAAATTTTGAGCCTGGATTTATGATAGATTTAATGCATAAGGATCTTCAATTGGCAGTAGACACAGCAAAAGATTTAAAATTACCATTGATTAGTGGAAATTTATCCCAACAGATATTTGAAGCTGCTAGAGCAGAAGGATTGGGTGGTGAAGATATATCATCTGTTATAAAAATCTTTGAACGTTGGGCAGATGTAGAAGTAAGAAGTGATAAATAGAGGAGATTATAATGAGTTTAGAAAATATTATTAAGGAAAAACAACCGTTAACATTCGGAGAAATTATAAATATAGCAGAAGAAACAAACACTAGAGTAGTTGATGTAATAATTGAAGATGCAAAACTTACAACTAACTCTTCAAGAGAAGAAATATTAAGTGATGTTATGAAAGAATTAGAACATAACTTAGAAGCAATAGAAAGAGGTTTAACTGACGGAGAGAGTCCTATTATGGGTAAAGTAGGCAGTGATTTGACTAAAAATGGTATGGTAGAACTCTTTAAAGATGACTTTATCAATAGAGCATTAATATATACTTTAGCAGCTCAGGTAGGAAATCATGTTATTGGATTAAACCCATGTGCCGGGACTGGAGATTCTTGTCCTTATACTGGCTTTGTGAAAGCAATGCAGGATAGCCACTATGATGAAGTTACAATAGCAGAAACAGCAGCACTAATGTTGAAAGTTGGATCATATTTCAGAGTGGGAAAAACAACTTCGGGATGTAATATGGAAGGATTTGGCGCTGGAGCAGCAGCAGTAGCAGCAGCAATGACTTTTTTAAAGGATGGGACACCTAGACAAATGGAAAAAGCTATGGTCTTAGCAATATCTCCAACTGTAGCAGTTCCATGTACACCAAGAGTTATGGTTCCAGGATTATGTGCAACTCATATTGGCGGAGCTATTTTAGTTGGTAATTTATCTGCAGGATTGGCTATAAATTCTGATATGGAAGTAAATATTCCTATAGATGTTATGTTTGTAATGTCTACTGAGGTTCACCCAGTGTCAGCTAAAGAAGTTGTTCCAGTAGTGGTAGAATATTTAAGACCTTATTTTAAAACTAAAAATGAAGTTGAAGCTTTAATTGATGAAGGTGTAAAAAAAGAAGAACTGGAAAAGATGGAGAAGACACTAATTAAAGCTCAAGAGAAAGCTAAAGCTATTGCAAAAAATATAGCACCGGTTACAAGTACTTTAGGAGATGCAGTAGTAGGAGGAAGTAGTCAAGCTGTTGGATCTCCAACAAATACTGCGAGAATAGCTCATTACTTAGCAAAAGACAAAGGTAACATAAAAAAGGTAACAGTCGAGTTGTATCCTGAGTTATTTGCAAGAAGAGGAATTAACATGCCGGGAATAATAATGGGGGCTGTATTTGGATCTCCAACATCAGATTATGATATGTATAAAAGTTCTATAGATAAAATGAACGAACTTGGAATAGATGTAGAAGTTATAATGGCTAAAGAATATTCACTTCAGAGAATAACAATAGAGACAGAAAAAGACACAGTAGTTGTAGATGCTTTAAACAGAGGTGGTGGAAGATTAGTATTGAGAGATGCTACTCCATCAAAAGAAGAAGCAGAGAAAATAGCAAAAGAGTTAGGAATTGTACTAGTTAAGTAAGGGGTGGTTAAAATAAACGTAATAGAAAAAATAATAGCTAGACATGCTGATAAAAAAAGTGTAGAAGTAGGAGATGAATTAAGTGTCAATGTAGATTTAGCAATAGCTCATGATGTAACTGGACCTCTTGCAATAGAGCAATTCAAAAAAATTGGTGTGGGAAAAGTTTTTGATAGTGAAAAAGTAGTTTTTGTATCAGACCATAATATTCCATGTTCAAGCGTTAATTCAAGAGTACAGCATAAATCATTGGAGGATTTTTCAAAAGATTTCAATGTTAAATACTACGGAAGAAGTGAGGGGGTTATACATCAACTTATAATGGAAGAAAATCTATATAAAAAAGGTGATATAATCGTAGGAGCTGATTCCCACACTTGTACTGCAGGAGCTTTTGGAGCTGTAGCAATAGGAGTTGGTTCGACAGAGCTTGCTGCAGTTATGGCTTTAGGTAAAATAGATATAGAAGTACCACCTGTAAAAGTAATAAAAATTGAAGGTAACTTGAATGATAATGTTTATGGTAAAGATATCATATTACATATTATCGGTAAGTTTGGAACAAATGGTTTTACAGATACAGGGGTAGTATTAACAGGAGAATCTATTATCAATTTATCTCAAGATGATAAGATGACAATCTCTAATATGATGATTGAAATGGGAGCTATGATTGGCTACATCGATCAAGGTGGAGAAATTGGCGAAGTTGAAGAAAATTATATAATAAAGGCAGAAGATATAGTTCCATGTGTAGCATGTCCTCCATCACCTGGAAATGTAAAACCTATAACAGAAGTAGAGGGAACTGCTATAAATCAAGCTGTACTTGGAAGCTGTACAAATGGTAGGTATTCAGATATGGCTACAGCTGCTGAAGTAATTAAAGGTAAAAAGATAGCTGAAGGCGTTAATTTCATTGTAGTACCGAGCTCAAAAAGAGTGGCAGAAAAAATGGATGAAACAGGTATTACAAAAATATTTAGAGATGCTGGAGCTATAGTTACAAATCCTGGATGTGGACCCTGCTTTGGAGCACATCAAGGACTTTTAAACTATGATGATGTTGCCGTATCTTCAACAAATAGAAATTTTCCAGGAAGAATGGGGCACAAAGAAGCTAAGATATACCTAGCTTCTCCTAGAATTGTTGCTGAAAGTGCAGTTTTAGGGAAATTATCTTCACCAGGAAAGGTTATATAAGGAGGACTATATGGATGAAATAAAAGGAAAAGGATTTTATCTTGGAGATGATATAGATACTGATCAAATATTACCAGGGTATGCTATGTCTTACCCACCAGAAGATTTGAAAAAAGTAGCTTTAAAAGGAAGTGAAATCACAGATTTTGCAGAAAAAGTTGAAGATGGAGATATTATTTTTGCAAAAGATAATTTTGGATGCGGTTCTTCTAGAGAACAAGCACCGTTAGCCCTTAAGAGTACAGGTATAGGAGCAGTTGTGGCAAAATCTTTTGCTAGAATATTCAGAAAAAATGCTATTAATATAGGTTTGCCAGTAATAACTTCAAAAGATTTAGATAAAATTATTAAAGAAAGTGAAGAAAACGATAAATTTAAGTTGAATATAAAAGAAGGTTTAATAATAAACATACGAACTAAAAAAGAATATTTAGCAGAGAAATTAGCTGATACAACATATGAAACCCTTGAAGCAGGAGGATTAATAAATAAGGTAAGAAAGATACTAATAAATAGAGGTGAAATAAATGAATAAAAAGACTGATAGACCAAACACAAAAAAAATAATTAGAGAGAACATGGACAGAATAAGGGCTTACGAAAAGGCTTTTGATGTTAAAATGCCATGGGCTGATGAGAATGGCGAAGTTCACGATTTGCCGGAAGCATATCCAAGAAAAGTAAATGGTGTAGTAAGAAGTGGATATAGAATATCAGAACTAGGAAGAGAGGGTCTTAAAAAAGGCCAACCTATATTAAATCCGATTTTAGGTAGAAACAGTGCTGAAGAAACAAAAAAAGAATCACAATTTATGTACGATATGGCTGATAAATTAGGAGTAAAATTATTTCATTTTGTACATTCAGAAGCAACTAGACACATAGATCCTTTAGATGGAATGGAACTTATAAATCAATCAAGAGGTAAAGGTGGTATTACACCTAAGGGAGAAAGAGAATATGTTAAACTTGGTGGTGGATCTATACATCCTATGAGAATTAATGCTACAGGTGATACAACATACCTTAATGTTCTTAATGCATTTATAGCTGGATTTGATGGTACGGATATTGGGCCTGTAATTCATGTTCACTTTGGCGGAAGAGGAATACATGATTTTAGAGAAAAAGTAGAAAGTGGATATAAAGCAATTCAGATATGTGCAGAAAACAATATCTTTGTTCAGCTAGATACTCACAAGCATATTAATAATATTATGGGAACAGATGGCATGGCATTAGCTATGTGTATGCTTTCAGAAGGATTAGCCGTAAAAGCTGGATTAGATCCTGCATTAAGTGCTATCCAAATGAATGTTGCAGGTATCAATTTAATAGCTGATCTTGCTTTAGTGAAAGCATTTAGAGAGTCAATATGGAGTGAATTTATAATTTCTGTACCTGAAACTTTCCAAAATCCTCCTGCAGATCTAATTGCAGAACAGGGACATTTTGCAAGAATGGCAATAAGTGCGAAGTTAGCTGGAGCAAACTTTTATAGACCTAAGGCAGCTGAAAATGTTGGTATTCCTACTGGAGAATCAATGGCAAAAGCTATTTGGGCTTCTCAAAATGTTTTTGAAAATGTACATAAGGTTGAAATTAATGACCCTGAAATAGATAGAAGAAAAGAAGAAATACAAAGAGAAGCTATGGCAGTATTAAAGGCAGCTTTAAAACTAGATGAAATGCCGAAAGTTGAAGATATAAATGAAGAGTTTTGGAGCAAATACAAAGATACAGATTTAATAGATTTAATAGTTGAAGCAGGAAGAAGTGGAAAACTTGATACTCCTAGATCAGGAGGATGGGATTTAAAAAGATTTGTTAAGACTCATAGAGATGAAGATGGAATAAGGAGATACATAAAAGGTTATACACCTTTAAATGTTGAAGAAGAATTTATGCCTATATCAAAATCAAACGTAAAAGTCGAAGAAGATGCTGAAATAATTCATAAAGAAAAAATTATTTTAGCTACCGTAGGTGCAGACGCCCACGTAATGGGAATAAATATGATTAAAGAAGCTATAGAACAAGAAGGATATGAAGTTGTTTTCTTAAGGGGAATGAATCTACCTGAAACTGTTGCAGAAGTTGCAGCTGAAACTAATGCATCAGCAATAGGGATAAGTAATCTATTAGGATTAGGAATGGAACTTTTTCCAAGAGTAGATAAAAGACTTAGAGAACTTGGAATTAGAGAAGAAGTTGTTCTTATGGCTGGAGGAAGAATAGCTGAGAAAGAAGAAGAACACGAGATGTATGAGAAGAAGATAAAAGATGAAGGAACCGATTTCTTAGGAGTAGATGCTTTCTTTGGTCCAGGAACAAAACCGGAAGAAACTGTAAGCTGGTTAAACAAGAAGTTAGGAAAGTAGGTGTAATACATGAATCAGAAAGAGACTCGACTTACCATAATGAGAGCTGGGACAAGTAAAGGAATATTTATTAAGGATTCGGAATTACCAAAGGACCAAAACGAAAGAGACCAAAGGATATTAAAAATATTTGGAAGTCCAGACATTAGACAAATAGATGGACTTGGAGGAGCTGACCCTCTAACGAGTAAACTTGCGGTTATTGGAGAACCTAGTAGAGATGATGCAGATGTAGATTATACTTTCGGACAGGTATCTTATGTAGACGCAAAGGTAGATTATTCTGGTAACTGCGGTAACATATCTTCAGGAGTAGGCCCATATGCAGTCGATGAAGGACTAGTAAAAGTTGAAGAACCTTATACAATTGTAAGAGTTCACAACACTAATACAGGTAAAATTTTAGTAGAAAAAGTTAGAGTAGAAAAGGGTAAATCTAAAATTAATGGAGATTATTCAATTGCAGGTGTGCCGGGAACAGGTGAAAAAATAGAAATTGACTTTTCTGATACGGCAGGATCTAAAACAGGCAAATTATTGCCAACGGGAAATGTAATTGACAAAATTGAAATAAGTAAAATTGGAGAAATTGAATGTTCAATAGTTGATGCTGCTAATCCAATGGTTTTCGTAAGAGCAAAAGACTTAGGATTATCAGGGATAGAGACTCCTAAAAATGTAGACGAAAACGAAGAATTATTAAAGATATTAGAAGAAATACGAGGAAAAGCAGCAGTAATAACAGGATTAGCTGACAGTTTAGAGGATGCATTAAAAAACTCACCAGCTTTTCCAATGGTAGCATTTGTATCAGAATCTAAAGATTATGTAGATTTCACAACAGGTAACTTAATTCAAGAAGAAAATTTAGATTTTGTATCTAGACTTATGTTTATGCAGGTAATGCATAAAACTTATGCTGGCACAGGCACTATATGTACAGGTTCAGCAGCAAGAATTGAAGGAACAATTGTTAATGAAGTAATGAAGGCAAAAAACAGAGGAAAAAATAAGACTTTAAACATTGGTCATCCAGCTGGAATTATAGATATAAAAGTTGATGCTGAGCAAATAGATGGCAAATGGAAACTTAAAAAGGCTGCTATAAATAGAACAGCTAGAAGAATTTTAGATGGAATATGTTATACCAATGAAGGTGAGTAGTAATGAGTAATTTTGATTTTCTCGTAATAGACATAGGAAGTACATACACAAAACAAAGATTATTTAAAAATCATAAATTAGTTTCATCATCTCAAGCTCCAACAACTATAGACCATGTTTTTAAAGGAATAAAAAAGGGTCAGAGTTTAATGTTAAATTCTATGGGAAAAGATAGTGAGAGTGAGATAGAAGCAGATAATGTAATAGCTTCAAGTAGTGCTGCAGGTGGATTGAGAATGGTTGCAATAGGTTACATGACAAGAGTTACAGCAAAAGCAGCAAAAGAAGTGGCTATGAATTCGGGCTCTAAAATACTAGAAATACTTTCTAGTGAAGATCCTGGAGAATATAAATCTCAGGTTCTTCAAGAAATAGACCCGGATATTATACTATTAGCTGGTGGTACAGATGGTGGAAACCAAGAGTCAATTTTAGAAAATGCAAAAATAATTAGAGATAGTGGTGTTAAAGCTACAGTTGTAATAGCTGGAAATCTTAATGCTCAGAGAAAGGTAGCTAAACTACTAAAGGAAAATGGAATTCATCATATAAGAGTTCCTAATATAATGCCAACAATTCATGAACTTAAAGTAAAAGAAGCTAGAGAAGTAATACATAGAGAATTCATTAAGCAAATTACAAAAGCAAAGGGCTTAAAAGAAATACAACAGGTTATTACAAATGATAAAATAATACCTACACCTGGATCTGTTCTTTTAGCTACTGAATTACTTGCTAGAGGAACTTATAATAAAAAAGGTGTAGGAAATGTCATAGTTGTAGATTTAGGTGGAGCAACTACAGATGTTCATTCAGTAATACCCAAATTTGAAGAACTTGATGATGAAGAAAAAGGACTAGTTGTAACAAATGAAAAACAGGTATCTTACAGAACTGTAGAAGGAAACTTAGGATTAAGAGTAAGTGCTGTAGGCATTATAGATGCTGTTGATCCACGAAGTATTCTAGAAAAAAGAGAATTAAATACAAAAGAGAATTTAAAGAAATTTGAAAATTACTGTGAGATGGTTGAAGGCAAACCGAGTTATATAGCAAAAAATGATGATGAAAAATTATACGATAAACTTTTGGCTGAAACTGCTGTTGAATTAGCCTTGAAAAGACATGCAGGCAGAATTGCAACTGAAGAAGATGCTTTTAAAGGATTCATACCAGGTATTCCAATGGGAAGAGATTTAAGGCCGGTTGATTTAATTATATGCGTAGGAGGATATTTTTCACATAACAGTGAAAAAGAGAGCAAAGAAATTATTAGAAGTGCACTTAAAGAACCAGGAATTTCACTATTACCTAAAAAGCCTAGAATAATAACGGATATGGATTATATTCTGTTTGCAGCTGGAAACATATTAGAAGTGGACAAAGATTACAGCATGGAAGTACTGACAAAATACTTTATAGAAAACCAAACATTAATAGGAGAAGATAATGAATAACAGAAAAGAGTTAAAAGAATTATTAGAAAAAAAAGAAATATTAGTAGCACCAGGAGCACATGATGTTTTAACTGCAAAAGTAATTGAACAAGTTGGATTTAAGGCTGTATACATGACGGGATATGGACAGGCAGCTAGCTCTTTAGGAAAGCCGGATGTAGGACTACTAACAATGACTGAAATGCTAGATAGAGCATCTAAATTCGTGAGTGCAGTAAAGATTCCAGTTATAGCAGACGCCGACACAGGATTTGGAAATGCTTTAGGAGTTATGAGAACCGTAGAGATGTATGAGAAAGCAGGAGTTTCTGCAATACAACTTGAAGACCAAGTAGCCCCAAAAAGATGTGGACACATGGATGGAAGAGAAGTGGTTTCAATGAAAGAAATGATAGGAAAAATTGAAGCTGCTATAGAAGCAAGACAAGATGAAAACTTTTTAATAATTGCCAGAACAGATGCCAGAACAACTCATGGGTTTGAAGAATCACTAAAAAGAGTTAAAGCATATGAAAAAGCTGGAGCAGATATAATATTTCTTGAATCATTGGAAAGCAAAGAAGAGATGGAGATATTAAATAAAGAAATCAATTCACCAACTCTTGCTAATATGGTTGAAGGTGGAAGAACACCTCTATGCTCAAATAAAGAACTTGAAGAACTTGGATATAATTTAGTTATTTGGCCAACGGCTTCAACATATATGACAGCTTACATGATGAAAGAACTAATGAAAGAATTAAAAGAAAAAGGAACAACAGAAGGAAAAATGAAACAAATGATTAGTTTTAAGGATTTCAATGAATTAATAGGTCTTAATGAATACAATAAACTTGGAGAAAAGTATATAAGATAGTCTACTAAGGACTATCTTAAACCCGAATTTGTTAAAAAATTAATTATTAAAATAAATTACTAGGAGGTAATTATATGTCAACATTAGCAATTAAAAATGTAGGAACAATTATTTCTGGAGATTTAAAGCAACCTATACTAAAGGCTAACACAGTAATAGTAAAAGACGGGATCATTGAAGAAATAGGAGATGAATCATTAATAAAAGACTATTCTCCAGAAAAGGTAATTGATGCAAATGGAACGACATTAATGCCTGGAATAATTGATACCCATGTACACCCTGTTTTAGGTGATTACACACCGAGACAAAATACAGTAGGATTTTTATCAAGCTCCGTACATGGTGGAATAACAACATTTATTTCAGCAGGAGAACCTCATACACCTGGAAGACCAAAAGATAGAGTTGGAGCAAAAGCACTTGCAGTATTAGGGAAAAAAAGTTCACAAAACTTCAGACCTAATGGTGCTAAACTTCATGGAGGATCTCTAATATTAGAAAAAGGATTAACAGAAGAAGACTTCAAAGAGCTAGCACAAGAAGGAGTAGATGTAGTAGGAGAAGTAGGACTTGGAACGGTAAAAGACCCTAAAGAGGCTTCTGAAATGGTTAAGTGGGCGAAAGCAAATGGAATGACAGTAATGATGCACACAGGAGGAACAAGCATACCAGGAAGTAGTACTATAACAGCTGATGATGTTATAACAACAGATCCAGATGTAGTATCCCACATAAACGGAGGACCAACAGCAGCAAGAAAAGAAGAAGTAGACAAACTAATAGACGAAACAGACTTAAGCTTAGAGTTGGTACAGTGTGGGAACTTTAAAACCATGAAATATGTAGCAGAAAAACTAGCAAAGAAAGACCAGCTAGAAAGAATACTAATGGGAACAGATGC
>CAZNLP010000054.1:0-12382 GCA_964574015.1 uncultured Clostridia bacterium
CTTTTTTTATAATTCTTCCCATTTCTTAGATTTTTCTAAAGCTCTTTTCCATTTAGAATAATATTTCTCTGATTCTTTAGTACTCATTTTTGGTCTAAATTCAAAATTAGAAGAATTTATACTACTTACTTCATCTAGTGATTTCCAAAATCCAACAGAAAGCCCAGCTAAATAAGCCGCCCCTAAAGCTGTAGTTTCAAATGCTTCAGAACGTTCTACTTTTTTATCCAATATGTCCGACTGAAACTGCATGAGAAATTTATTATTTGTGGCACCGCCATCAACTTTTAAGGTTTTCAATTCAATGCCCGAATCTTCCACCATAGTATTTAGAATATCCTTTGTTTGGTATGCAATAGATTCTAAGGCTGCTCTTATAATGTGATTTTTACCTGTGCTTCTTGTTAAACCTATAATGGTACCTCTTGCATACATATCCCAGTGAGGAGCACCAAGCCCTGAGAAAGCTGGAACAAAATATACACCTTCATTGTTATCAACTTTTTTTGCAAAATATTCACTATCTTCCGATTTATCAATTACTCTTAATTCATCTCTTAACCACTGTACTGCAGCTCCAGCTATAAAAATTGAGCCTTCTATGGCATATGTTATTTTACCATCAATACCCCAGGCTATTGTTGTTAAAAGACCATTTTGTGAATGAATAATATCTTCTCCTGTATTCATAAGCATGAAACATCCAGTACCGTAGGTATTTTTTGCCATTCCTTTTTTGTAGCAGCACTGACCGAATAATGCAGCCTGTTGATCTCCGGCAATACCTGAAATAGGAATAGAAGTGTTTTTAAATAGTTTATCAGAGGTTTCTCCATAAACCTCTGAAGAACTTTTAACTTGAGGAAGTAAACTTTTCGGTATATCTAATTCCTTAAGTAGCTTTTCATCCCAATCAAGAGTCTTTATATTAAAGACCATAGTTCTGGAGGCATTAGAATAATCAGTAACATGAACATTATTTTTAGTTAAATTCCATATAAGCCAAGTATCAATCGTTCCAAAAAGCAAATCCCCATTTAGAGCTTTTTTTCTTGCACCTTCTACATTATCTAAAATCCATTTTATTTTAGTGCCTGAAAAATATGCATCGATTACTAATCCGGTATTTTCTTTAACATATGGCTCAAGATTTTTTTCCTTTAAAGAATTGCAAATAGAAGCGGTTCTTCTACACTGCCATACAATAGCATTGTATATAGGTTCTCCCGTATTTTTATCCCATACTACAGTTGTTTCTCTTTGATTGGTAATACCTATAGAAGCTATTTCTTCAGGATATATTTGGGCTTTTCTAACCACATCCTTAGCAGTATCTAATTGAGTAGTTAATATTTCCATAGGATCGTGTTCTACCCAGCCGGATTGTGGATATATTTGAGTAAATTCTTTCTGAGATATTTGTATAATTTTACCCTCTTTATCAAATAAAACAGCTCTAGAACTTGTAGTTCCTTGATCTAAAGATAATATGTATTTTTTGCTCATAACGGTTCCCCCTCTATTAAGCGAAATATGAATAATAATATATTAATTTTATCATAAATTTAATACATTAAAAACCATTATAAAATTAGAATAGCTTGAAAAAATAACTAAACACGTATATTATAAATAATGGTCAAAACACCTATTATTCAATAAATTAATAGTATGAATAATAATTATATGTTAAAATAAAGATTAAGAAGTCGATTGAAGGAGATAACATTGAAATATAAGTTGAAAGAACAATTAGAAAAGGAAATTAGAGGAAACATTTATATAGATGAAAAAATGAATAAACACACGTATTTTAAAACTGGTGGGCCTGCAGATTTATTTGTTGAACCTGAAAATACAGAAAGTTTAATAAACACTTTAAAAATTCTAAGACAGAAGAAATTTGATTATTATATAGTAGGAAATGGTACAAATCTGCTAGTATCAGATAGAGGATATAGAGGAGCAATAGTCAAAATTGGAAATAAATTAAATTCTATTACAATTAATGGAACTAAGGTTAAAACCGGTGCTGGAACTCTTCTTTCTACATTAGCAAAAGAAACATGCAATGAAGGACTATCAGGATTAGAATTTGCAAGTGGGATACCGGGATTTGTTGGTGGAGCCGTAGCAATGAATGCAGGTGCATATCATGGAGAGATGAAAGATATAATTGATTATGTAGTGTGCTTAGATAAAGACAATAATATAATAAAATATAATAATGATGAGATGAACTTTAGATATAGGAAAAGTAGAGTAAAAGATGAAAATTTAATAGTTCTGGAAATTGGACTTGAATTAGAAAAAGGCGATAAAAAAGAAATAAAAGAAAGAATAGAACTGCTAACAAGATTAAGAACAGAAAAACAACCTGTTGAAATGCCAAGTGCTGGAAGTACTTTTAAAAGACCAGGAGAAGGATTTGCAGCGAAACTTATAGAAGATGCAGGATTGAAAGGTCTAAAATATGGAGATGCAATGGTATCAGATAAACATAGTGGCTTTATAGTTAACTGCGGCAATTCAACTACAGCTGAAATACTGACATTAATGAAGCTTGTAAGAGAAAAAGTTTATGAAACATATAATGTTGAACTTGAACCAGAAGTAAAAATAATTGGTGAAGAATTCTGAGGTGCTTATGAAAGTAGTAAAAGATTATCATATACACTCTATTTACTCAAGGAACAATCACGGAAAATCTACTCCTGAGGAAAATGTTAAAAAGGCTCTGGATGTAAAATTAGAGGAAATAGCTATATCAGACCATGGACCAAGGCATTATTTATACGGTATAACTCAAAAAAATATAAAAAAATTAAATCGAGAAATAAAAGAACTTAATACAAAATATGAAAATATAAATATTCTCCAAGGGATAGAGTGTAATATTCTTAGCTACGAAGGAGATTCTGATATAGATGAAACTGTAAAAGAAAACTGTGATATGATAATGGGAGGATTTCACTTTGGTGTACTTTTCAAGAATTTAAAAAGCTTTTATAGATTTTATGTACTAAATTTTATAGGAAGATTTTCACTTAGAGTAAACGAATATATTACACAACTTAATACTGAAGCTGTAGTAAATTTCATGAAAAAAAATGATATTAAAATACTTACTCATCCAGGGGAAAAGATACCTGTTGATATTAGAGAAATAGCAAAAACAGCAGAAGAGGAAGAAATTTATTTAGAAATAAATGCATCTCATAAACACTTATCTACAGAAGATTTAAAGTGTATAAAGGATTTTAATATAAAAGTCATTATAGGAAGCGATGCCCATCATAAAAATAATATTGGAAATTATGAAAATGCTTTGAAGAGAATTAAAGATTCAGAATTTCCTTTAGAAAAGGTAATTAATTTGGAGGTTTAGATATGGAGTTTTTGATAATAACAGGTATGTCTGGTGCAGGAAAAAGTCAGGCTGTAAAAGCACTGGAGGATATTAACTACTACTGCATGGATAATGTTCCTCCATCTCTACTTCCAGAATTTGCAAGTTTATGTAGAGAATCGAAAAAGACAATCGATAAAGTGGCTATAGTTGTAGATATTAGAGGGGGTATTTTTTTTAACGACTTGTTTAAAAGCTTAGATTTTTTAGAATCAGAAGGATTTAAACATAAAATACTTTTTTTAGATGCTACAGATGAAGTTCTCACAAAAAGATTTAAAGAACTTAGACGACCACATCCACTTACCCCAGATGGTAGAGTATTAGACGGAATAGAAACTGAAAGATTAAAGTTAAAAGAAGTGAAGTCGAGGGCTGATCATATAATTGATACATCAAATTTAACTACAGCTATGCTTAAAGAAGAAATTCATAAAATCTTTTTAGAAGGAAAAGAACACAAAAAGATTGCAATATCTATAATATCTTTTGGCTTTAAATTAGGAATACCTTTAGACTGCGACTTAGTTTTTGATGTAAGATTTCTACCAAATCCTCATTATATAGAGGATCTTAAAGACCAAACAGGTAATGATATTGAAGTGCAAAATTATGTAATGAAATTTCCTGAGAGTAACGTATTCTTTGAAAAATTGACCGATATGATAGATTTTTTAATACCTCATTATATAAAAGAAGGTAAAAGTCAACTTGTAATTGGAGTTGGGTGTACAGGTGGCAAGCATAGATCCGTTACTATAGCTAACTTATTAGGAGAATATATAGAGAAGGACAATTACAGGACTATTGTGACCCATCGAGATATAATGAAATAGAACTAAACTCGGAGTAGACAATGAGAGCTAGAACAGATCTAACAAGTGGTGAAATAACAGGAAAACTTATAAAATTAGCAGTACCTGTAATGGGTACTTCTTTTATTCAAATGGCATATAATATGGCCGATATGGCATGGATTGGAAGATTGGGAGGTCTTGAGGTAGCGGCTGTTGGTACAGCTGGATTCTATGCTTGGCTTTCTTTTGGGTTTATGATATTAGCAAAAATAGGTACCCAGGTTAATGTAGCACAAAATGTTGGAAGAAATCAGTATGAAAAAGCAGGGAGATATGCAACAGCTGGAATACAGGCTGTAATCATAATAGGGATTTTATTTGCTACCACTGCTCTTGTTTTTAGAGAAAGTTTGATAGGATACTTCAATATTGGAGATGATTATGTAAATTCATTGGCAGTTCAATATCTTAGTATAATTGTTTTTGGATTAGTATTTAATTTCGTTAATGAAGTTTTTTCTGGAATTATTATTGGAGCTGGAGAAAGTAGAGTACCTTTTAAATTTAATGCAATTGGATTAACAGTAAATATTTTAATCGATCCGATTTTAATTTTTGGACTTTTTGGACTTCCGGCATTAGGAGTTAGAGGTGCTGCATTTGCTACAGCTTTCTCACAATTTCTCGTAACATTAATTTTTATTGTACACTTGTACAAAGCTAATTATCCATTCTTCGAGTTTAATATCTTTAGAGGGTTTTATAAAAAAGAGATAATAGAAAATGCTAAAATTGGTCTCCCAGTAAGTATACAGAGTTTGTTATTTACTTTTTTTTCTATGAATATAGCAAGAATAATAGCTGTATGGGGTCCAATTCCTGTTGCAGTTCAGAGAGTTGGAGGACAAATAGAGTCTATAACATGGAGAACTTCAGAAGGATTTTCTGCTGCATTAAGCTCTTTTACAGGACAGAACTACGGAGCTGGAAAAAAAGAAAGAGTAAAAAAAGGATATATCTCTTCCCTTAAAATAATGGGAATATTTGGAGCGTTCACTACATTCTTGCTTATATTTTTTGCGGAAGAAATTTTTTCTATTTTCATACCGGAAAGACAATCCCTTTTAATAGGTACTGAGTATTTAAAAATATTAGGTTTATCTCAAATATTTATGAGTATAGAAATAATGACTCAGGGTGCCTTTGCAGGTTTTGGCAAAACTATTCCTCCTTCTATAGTTAGCGTACTGTTTAATGGGTTAAGAATACCTCTTGCATTAATATTATCTAAGAGTAGCTTGCTTGGTTTGAATGGAGTTTGGTGGAGTATAAGTATAACATCAGTTTTAAAGGGTATAATTATTGTGACATGGTTTTTAATAGTCTTGAATAAATATATGAAAAAGGAGTTGTAGTAAATGATAAGAGAAATTAAACTAAGAAAATCTGTAAGAAAATATCAAAATAAAAAATTGAGTGAAGAGGATTTAAAATTTGTAAAAGAATCTATAAATGAAGCAAAATCACTTTACGGTAATATAAAATATAAGGTTATTTTAGAAGAAGATGGAAACAAATTTTATAATACAGCCGGTGCTATTTCCAAAAATTTATTTTTTATTAAGGCACCTTACTACTTGATTTTAATGTCTGAAGAAAAAGAAGGATTTTTAGAGAATATAGGATTTATAGGTGAGCAGATAGTTCTTAAACTTGCAGGAGGAGGAATAGGAACTTGTTGGATAGGTGGGAATATAAGTGATAAAAAATTCGCTAAAAACTATAATACAGAATACAATGTAGATTATGTTATTTGTATAGCTTTCGGATATCCTATAGAAGATTTAAGTGAGGTTGAATATAGGAAAAGAAAGGATTTAGAAGAAATTTTTAGCAACGAAAGTTATAAGGAACACTTTGATGCAGCTAAAGCTCTTCAAGCAGCTCCATCAGCAACCAATAAACAACCCTGGAGTATATTTCCTGAAAAAGACTCATGGGAGTATTACATTGAAGAGTTTAGCGGTGTTCTAAGTGATAAAAGAAATAGCTTAGCTAGAATAGATGCAGGTATAGGGTTAGCTCATATTTTACTTCAGAGCAATAGGATTGGTGAAATGATACATTTTAATAAAGATAAAAATAAAGATAAGGAAGATTATAACTATATAACAACTGTAAAATTTAAATAACAAAAAGAGAGGTATATAAATGGGAAACTTATGGAGCGGAAGATTTGAAAAGGATATGGATGAAACTGTTGAAGAGTATAATGCTTCAATAGATTTAGATAAAAGGTTTTATGACGTTGATATTCAGGGAAGTATAGCCCATGTCAAAATGCTTTCTAAACAAGAAATAATAGAAGAAGATGAAAAGAACGATATAATAAAAGGTTTAGAAGAAGTAAGAGAAGATATTGAGAATGGGAAGGTAGATTTTTCTTATAAAAACGAAGATATTCATATGACTATTGAAAAATTATTGATTGAAAAAATAGGAGATGTTGGCAAAAAACTTCATACAGCTCGAAGCAGGAACGATCAGATCGCTTTAGACACTAGATTATTTATGAAAAAAGAAACGGATAATTTAATAAATGAACTTGCACTTTTGGAAGAAGTTATTTTGAAAAAATCTGAAGAGTATAGAGACGATATTATGATAGGATATACTCACTTACAGCATGCCCAGCCTGTAACAATAGGATTCTATCTTATGGCCTACTTTCAAATGTTTAAAAGAGATATTGAAAGGTTTATTGATTTACAGAAAAGAATCGACTACAATCCTTTAGGATCAGGAGCTCTAGCGGGAACAACTATAAATATAGACAGAGAACACACTACCAGATTATTAGGGTTTAATAATATCACAGAAAATGCTATGGATAGTGTTTCCGACAAAGATTTTATTTTAGAATTTTTAAACAACTGCTCAATTTCAATGATGCATTTAAGTAGATTTTCCGAAGAAATTATAATATGGAACTCTCATGAATTTAAATATATAGATATAGATGATTCCTTTTGTACAGGAAGTAGTATAATGCCTCAGAAAAAAAACCCTGATATAGCAGAATTAGTTAGAGGTAAAACGGGTAGAATTTATGGTAACCTTATGTCATTGCTAACAACTATGAAAGGAACACCACTGGCTTATAATAAGGATTTCCAGGAAGATAAAAGAGTTTTATTCGATAGTTTAGATACCTTATCCACTAGCTTAAGGATATTTTCAAAAATGCTTTTAAATATTAGATTCAATACTGAAATAATTAAAGAAAATACAAAAAAAGGATTTTTAGCAGCGACTGATATAGCAGAGCATATGGTAAAATTAAAAATACCATTTAGAGAAGCTCATGAAATAGTTGGGAATATGGTAAAGTACTGTGAGTCTAGGGAAATAGGACTAGAAGATTTAAGGGAAGAAGACTATCCAAAAATTAGTGATAAAATAAAAAAAGATATGATACCGGACTTATCTCCTGAAGCGTGTATTGGAAGAAGAAAATCTTATGGCGGGACAGCAGAAAATGAGGTTGAGAGACAGATTAAAAAGGGTAAAGAATTTATTAAAAAAATATAAAAGAGTTGGAGAATTTTCTCCAACTCTTTATGGTTTATATATATATTTTATTTTATTCTATTTAATAGCTTTACTTACTGCATCATCAAATTCATCAATAATTTCTTGATTTGGTTCTTCTGTAGCTAATGAAACTGCATATATTAGAACTGATGATATGATGAATCCTGGTATTATTTCATAAAGTCCAAAAATAGTTGCAGATGAAACATTTCCTATTTGAACCCAGGCTATTACTGTAACAGCACCTGATATCATACCGGCAATTGCTCCCCACTTATTTGTTCTTCTCCAGAACAATGAAGCTATAATAAGAGGTCCAAATGCGGCTCCTAATCCAGCCCATGCATATGAAACTAATCCAAATACTGAACTGTTAGGATCGAAAGCTATAACCAAAGCTATAACCGCGATACCTATAACTGAAAAACGACTAACGTTAAGCATTTGAGCATCAGTAGCATCTTTCTTTAGATACTTCTTAAAAATATCTTCTGAAATTGAAGAAGCTGTAACTAACAATTGTGAATCCGCAGTACTCATACTTGCTGCAAGAATAGCTGCTAATAATACTCCTGCTAATACTGGGAAAAATAAAGTATCAACAGACATCATAAATATTTTTTCAGGATCGTCAATACCGGTAATATATAATCTTCCGAATATACCAACGAAAACAGCAGCAGCTAATGATAATGTAACCCATACCATTGCTATTAATCTTGCTTTTTTAACCTGTTGAGTGCTTCCAATAGCCATAAATCTTGCTAATATGTGAGGTTGACCAAAATATCCAAGACCCCATGCTAAGTTAGAAGATATTGCTATAACTGATATTACTCCACCACCGGTAGATTTAGTAAGGTGTAAAAAGTTTGGATCTACCTGTCTTAAACCTTCAAATGCAGTTCCAAAACCGCCTAGCTCAGCTACCATAACAAATGGTACTGCTATTAGTGCGAAGAACATCAACATACCTTGTATAAAGTCTGTAAAAGAAACTGCCATAAAACCACCTAAGAAAGTATAAGCAATAATAATAGCTCCACCTAACAGTAAAGCAACGGTGTAGTCAACACCCATTAAAGTTTCAAATAATTTTGCTCCTGCTGAGAATTGAGCTGAAGTGTAAACTGCAAAAAATACTATAATAACAATTGAGGACACTAATCTTAAAATATTAGTATTATCCCTAAATCTGTTTTCAAAATAATCCGATAAAGTTAAAGAGTCTCCCGCTACTTCAGTATAACTTCTTAATCTTAATGCTACAACCTTCCAGTTAATATAAGTACCGATACCTAATCCAATAGCTATCCAAGCTGCCTCAATACCTGCAACATAAGCTGCTCCTGGAAGTCCAATCAACAGCCATCCACTCATATCTGATGCTTGTGCAGAAAGTGCAGCAGTCCAACTTCCTAGTTTTCTACCACCAAGTACATAATCTGCGAAATCTGTGGTTTTCTTATAATACACATAACCTATAGCTACCATACCTACCAGGTAAATAGCTAAAACTACAATTTTAATAACGTTTTCATTCATTTAATAATTCCACCCTTCTATAATTTTTGTATATTGTTCTAATAATAATTTTTAATAAAAATTCACCTCCATTTTCAAATAAATTACTAAAACAATAATATAACTATAATTATAATATAAAGCAATAATTATGCCAATAAAATAAAGCCCTCTAAATGTCTAAAATCAACACATAGAAGGCTCTAATTGATACAATATTAACATGCGTTTAGTATCTGACTACAAACTGTCTAAAAACAGACACTATTTTTGTGAATTTAATTATGATATATTTTAGTTTTCATGTATAAATAATTTTATACTATCATCTACCATCCTAAATTCAGCAGTCATATTTTCTTTTATTTCGCCTTTTAAATATGCATCTGATATTTCATCTTCGATTAAATTTTGTATGGTTCTTCTTAATGGCCTTGCACCATATTTAGTGCTGTAACCTTTTTCTAAAATACGATCCTTAACTTCATCGCTAATTTTTATGCTTATATGTTTATCTGAGGCTTCTTCTATAACCTCTTTTATCATTAAGTTTACAATCTCTCTTAATTCTACTCGACTAAGTTGATCAAATACAATTACATCATCGATTCTATTTAAAAATTCAGGTCGGAAAGATTCTTTTAATGCATCTTTTACCTTGCTTTCTAAGGCTTCCTGCTCACTATTTCCAAATCCTATTTTATTTCCTTTATTATTCGTTCCTGCATTTGATGTCATTATTATTACAGTATTTTCAAAGTTTACAGTCTTTCCTTTATTATCAGTAAGGATTCCATCCTCTAAAATTTGTAAAAGAATATTAAATACATCTGGATGTGCTTTTTCTATTTCATCAAGTAGTATAACTGAGTAAGGCTTTCTTTTTATCTTTTCAGTTAAAAATCCTGCCTGATCAAATCCTACATATCCAGGAGGAGCTCCTATCAATTTTGATACAGTATGTTTTTCCATGTACTCAGACATATCTAATCTTATTAAAGCTTCTTCATTTTCAAATAATTCAAAAGCTAATGTTCTTGCTAACTCTGTTTTACCTACCCCCGTAGGTCCTACAAAGATAAAAGAAGATGGACTTCTTTTCTTTTTAAAACCTGATCTATTTCTTCTTATAGCTTTAGCTAAACTCGAAACAGCTTTGTTCTGTCCGATAACTCTTCTATGAAGTCTTGATTCTAAGTTCATTAATTTTTCAGCTTCTAATTCTGTTATCTTGTGAACAGGGATTTTTGTCCAAGCCTCTATTACATAAGCTATATCTTCTACAGTTAAATAGACATTTTCGCATTGCTTTTCTATTTCTTGTATTTTGTTTTCTATTCTTAATTCTTTCATTCTTAAATCAGCAGCTCGTTCGTAATTATCCTCCTGAGCAGCCTCTTCTTTTTCATCTCTAATTTTCTTAAGTGCATTTAGAAGATGTTCAAGTTCAACTAATCCTTTGTTTTTCAAATTTGCTCTTGAACCGGCTTCATCTATAACATCGATTGCTTTATCAGGGAGAAATCTATCGGTGATATATCTTTCAGACATTCTTACAGCCGACACAATTATATCATCAGTTATTTTTACCTTGTGGTAGTCTTCGTAGTAATCTTTTACTCCTTTAAGTATATCAATAGTTTCTTCCATAGAAGGTTCTTCAACAATAATCGGTTGAAATCTTCTTTCTAAGGCTGAATCTTTTTCTATGTGTTTTCTATATTCTTCTAATGTTGTTGCTCCAATTATTTGAACTTCTCCTCTTGCAAGAGCAGGCTTTAATATATTTGCGGCATTCATAGAGCCACCTTCTGCTTCTCCAGCTCCAACAATACTGTGAACTTCATCTATAACCAGAATAACATTTCCTGCTTCACTTGCTTCATTAATAATAGCCTTCATTCTTGACTCGAACTGACCTCTAAATTGAGTGCCGGCTACAATGCTTGTTAAATCTAACAAATACAACTCGGTATTAAAAAGCTTAACAGGAACCTGTTTGTTTACAATTCTAACAGCAAGCCCTTCTGCTATAGCAGTTTTTCCTACACCAGGTTCACCTAACAGGGCTGGGTTGTTCTTAGCTCTACGATTTAATATTTGAACAACTCTATCTATTTCTCTATTACGGCCTATGATTCTATCTATTTCGTTGTTTTTGGCTTTTTCTGTAAGGTTTATACCATAAACATCTAAATATTTTTTCTTCTTTTTATTTTTCTTAAGTCTCATCTTTATGCCGCTTTTACCTTTGTTATTATCCTTAGATTTATCATCATTTGATTTATCATCATCTTCATCATCTTTATCATTTTTATCTTTAGGATTAAATTTATCGGCATTGTTATTTGCAAGACTTGAAAAACTTGAATTAAACAAATTAGCAAAAGGATTTTTTCCATCACCATTATCCTGCATTTTTTCTGTTAACTCATCCATGTCGATATCTCCCAACACTTCTTGAAGCTGCTCATTTATATTTTCAAAATCATCAGGATTCATACCAGTTTGCTGAATAATTTGATCCATAGGAGCTATACCTTTTTTCTTAGCACAAGGTATACACAATCCTTCTGTTTTCATTTCGCCATCTTCCATCTTATTAACGAAGATTACGGCTACATTTTTGTTGCAGTTTGAACATAACATTTTTATCATCTCCATATATCTATTTAAATTTAATTGTCTACATGATATTTATTTTCATATCTAATTAATACACTATAACAGGTTTTTGTTGTTATATCAACATTATAGATATTTTAACAAGATACCTTGTTTATATATTATACCAATAAATACAACTAATATACAAATGTATCAATGATTTAACATAATGATAACCAATATCGCTTAACTTGACATTAATAGTTATTCTCAATAAAGACATATATAAATTAAAAAAATAATTGAAGATTTCTTAAATGATATCAACTTAATGAGAGAAGATTTTAAAAAATTAAAATTAGATCAGTAGTATAAATATAAAGTGGGGCAACCCGCTTTTTTTATTTGAAAACTAATCTCTTAAACACATGAATAAAAAACCTATATTTTT
>CAZNLP010000055.1:0-12106 GCA_964574015.1 uncultured Clostridia bacterium
TATATTTAATACTTACCACGTGCTATAGATATTATTCAGCTATACAATTTTTATCTTTAAAATTGAAACAATATTTATCCTCTGTTATAATTATAGAAGACAAAAAAGACAAAACAAGAATGAGGAAACTAAATTGAAAAATGAAAACACGAGAGATAAAATATTTAGAATAGCAGCTGATCTTTTTACTAAAAAAGGGTATAAAAAAACAACGGTAGATGATATATGTGAAGCATGCAATATATCTAAACGTACTTTTTACTACCACCTAAAATCTAAAAGCGACATACTTTTTCATTATTATGATTATATTATAGATAATATAACACCTCTGTTGATTCAAATGCTAAATAAAGAAAGCAGCTGGGACAAGTTTATGTTAATTTTTGAAGAATTAATAAATAGTATAGAGAAGTTAGGACCGGATATCAATGGACAAATACTATCACTAAACTTGCAGAATAATGAGAATTTTTTGGACCTTAGAGAAAACCTGACTGAGATAGCTGTAAAAACTATTAGAGATGGACAGGAAAATAAACAAATACGAAATATGAATAATCCTGATGAACTTTATCGTTCGGCTGCTTATATGTTTACTGGGTATCAGTATATGTGGTGTGTTAGAGAAGGAGATTTTCCTTGGAGAGATTTATTTTTTAATTCTTTAGAAAATATTTTTGATATTGATCCAGATTTGCGAAGATACAGTGATGATTAAAATAAAAAAGAAGGTTCTTAGAAAATTGAACTAAGAACCTTCTTTTGTTTATATTATATACATCTTACAGAGTTAAATCCTCTATGTACTGCTGTAAGTATTTTATCGGCTTCTTCAGCATCTCCGATAATAGCACAATCTATTTTACCTGCTAATTCATCATATAATGATCTACAAGAAGCATATCCTGTTGCTATACCTACAGTATCAGCTTCTATAGTTTTTTCTTTTCCATCTACTTCATAAACTACCACATTATCTTTAAACTCTTTTACGTTAGCACTTGTAATGGATTTAATATTACAGTCTTCTACCAACTGACGAAGAGCTTGGTCGTTGTTTTCACAGTGATCTGCTGTTTGAAGTATTTCAGAAAGCTGCTCTAACATAGTTACTTCAACTGCTTTTTCAGCACAGTGACAGGCAGTTTCACATCCAACTAAGCCGGCTCCAATAACTACAACTTTTTCACCACATATTTTTTCATTAGTTAGCAAGTCTTCAGCTGATACTACAAAGTCTTTATCTACTCCCTTTATATCAGGCATGATAGGTTTTGCTCCTGTTGCAACTATAACCTTATCGTAATCTCCTGATAATATTTTTTTTGAAGTACCTTCTTTCATTAAAGAAATTTTTACTGAACTCCTGTGAAGTTTACCAACTAAATAGTCCACATATTTTTCTACATCATTTTTAAATTTTGGACTACCTGCCGGTATTAATTGTCCGCCTAGTTTATTTGCTTTTTCCCAAAGTTCTACCTGCATTCCTCTTTCGGCAGCAGTTAAAGCAGCCATGATGCCACCTGGACCACCACCAACAACTAGAACTTTTTTATTTTTATCTCCAGGCTCGACAGGATAGTAATTTTCGGCAAATGCTTGAGGATTAATTGCACACTGCATTATTTTACCTGAAAATCCGGCATTTAGACATTCATTACATCCTATACATGGTACTATATCGTAGGTTTCGTTTCTCTCTACTTTATTAACCCAGTGAGGGTCGCAAAGAGCCATGTGACCTAATCCTATAAAGTCTGCTTTTTCATCTTGTAATGCTTCTTCAACATCAGCTGGATCGTTCATTTTACCTTGAGACATTACCGGTGCATTTACATGTTTTTTGATTTCCGCAGCTACCGGTAGTTGTACCTTAGGTGGTTGATAAACTGTATTTATAGCTTTGTACCATGCTTCATAGCATCCTACATCAACATGAAGAGCATCTACTCCTGCATTTTCAAGGATTTTTGCCATTTCAATTCCTTCTTCTACTTCTCTTCCACCCGGTACTCCATGGTAAGGCGTAAATTTAAATAATACTGGGAAGTCGGGACCAACTGCTTCACGAATTGCTTCTACACATTCTACAGAAAAACGCATTCTATTTTCTAAACTTCCACCGTATTCGTCGGTTCTTTTATTCCAAAGTTTAGATTGGAATTGATCCATTAAATATCCACCGTAACCATGTAATTCTACAGAATCTGCCCCTGCTCTTTTTGCAGTAGCTGCACCTTGAGCCATCTTATCTACAAGAAATTTTATGTCTTCTTTTGTAAAGGCTTTGCATTTTACTTCTGGAAACCAGAATGATTCTACTTCACTGGCAGAATAAGGAACTACATCGCCAGTAGTAAACTGCATCCTACCTAATCCAGGTGTTAGCTGAACGCATAATTTAGCACCTTGATTATGTACTCTTCTAACTAAGAAATTTAATTGTTCGAAAGATTTTGCTGTTTCAAGTACATTGCATGCTTTAGCTTCGTACTTCATTGTAACCTGATTTGCTCCTGTGATGATTAAACCAAATCCACCTTTAGCTCTTTCTTCGTAGTATCTTATCGATCGGTCTGAAAATGAGCCGTCAGGGTCTGTTGATGTACCCATAGGAGCCATATAAATCTTGTTTCGTAAATTCATCTTGTTAATTTTACCTTGTTCTAAAATCTTCATTTTAATCCTCCTTGAATTATTTATTAATAATGTTACTGCGGTAACATAAATTGTTATTAAAGTAACAATAACATATTGTTAAAAAATAGTCAAACTATTTAAGGTAATTTTTATTATTGAAACAGTATTTATTTTTTGATATACTTATATTAAGGTAAATATTAGGGCAGAAAATTGTATATACGTAGAGTAGAAGATATTTGCTTTAGGGCAGGTATCTTTTTTATTTTAAAGATAAGCAGTAAAAATAAAATTTTAAAGTAATTGGAGGAAATCATGAAAACAGTTGTCGTTTATAAATCTAAAACAGGATTTACAAAAAAATATGCAGAGTATATTAGCGAAACTTTAGAATGTCCATTATATGACTATAAGTCTTCTAAAAATGTAGATTTGGATGATTATGATGTAGTAATCTACGGAGGGAGTTTATATGCATCAGGTATTTTAGGTCTTAAGAAATTTAAAGAGCGAATAAAAGACCAAGAACTTATAGTTTTTGCTGTTGGAGCTACACCACCTAAAGAAGGATTAGATGAAGAGCTAATAAAATCTAATTTTAGTGAAGAGGAAAGAAAAAATGTAAAGTTCTTTTACATGAGAGGTGGGTTTAACTTTAACTCTTTAAATTTAGTAGATAAAGGGCTTATGAAAATGATGAAAAGGAGTATAGAAAAGAAGTCACAAGAAGAAAGAACTCCTGATGAAAAAGGAATGTTAAATGCTTTCGATAATCCTGTTGATTTTACTCGAAGTAAAAATATCGAGCCGTTAATAGAGCATATAAAAAAGTATTTTAAAGATGAAAGAAATGTCGAATAATAAAAAAACTATCAGAAGAAAAAATTTAAAAAAATGATTAAAATATATTTATGGTGGTATGTATTAAACAAATATATTAAAAAATAGTGATAAATGGGTGGTATAATTGGGAAATAATAAAGAAATTAGAGAACTTAATATAAAAGAAAATATAATAGGTAAAATTTCAAATTTTTTTAGTAAAAGAAGACAAATAACAGCACTTGTAATTATAATGATTATAATACTTGGAGTAAATGGAATATATACTCTTCCAAAAGAATCACTTCCTGAAATTGCTTTTCCTACATTAATAATTCAAACCGCTTATCCTGGAGCTAGTCCACAAGATGTTGAATCATTAGTTACGGATAAGATTGAAGATAAGGTTTCTAATTTAGAGGATGTAAATGAGATAACATCGGACTCAAACTTTGGTTTTTCTTCTGTTAATGTAAGTTTTAATGATGGAGTAGATATTGACAGAAAAAAACTTGAGGTTGACAGTTTAATTAACGAAATTAATTTTTCTCAAGGGGTTTTAGACCCGGATGTTGCAGCTTTTAATACTTCAGAAATACCACTTATGGAAATATCAGTTGCTGGGAATTACAGCATATTTGAACTTACAAACATATCAGAAGATATAAAAAGTGAAATTGAAAAAATTTCAGGAGTGGAAGAAGTAAAATTAAAAGGTGTTTTAGATAGAGAGATTCATATTGTTGTAAAAAAACCTCTCATGCAGGAGTATGGAATTAATATGAGCACTGTTCAAAACGCTCTTAGATCCTTAAACATATCTTTGCCGATAGGTGAATTAAATATGAATGGCTCCAGATATAATCTAAGGGTAGATGAGGAACTTGAATCTTTGGAAGAAATCAGAAAAACTAGCATAACAACACAAAAAGGAAGCACAATATTTATAGAAGATATAGCGGAAGTTTTGGATACCAGTGAAGAAGTAGTAGAGTACAATAATACTTACGTAAAAGATGAAGATAGAACATTTAAATCAGTTAAAGCTGAAATTATAAGAAAAGCTGATAGTGATGTTATTGGAACTTCAGCAGAAGTTAAAGAAATGCTAGAAAATATGAAGGGCGATGTATATCCTGAAGATATTAAAGTAAATATAAGCAGTGACCTTGCTGTAAATGTTAGAAATGATTTGGCTAAAGTGCAGGAAAGTGCCCTTTCGGGCTTAATTGTAGTTATTTTAGTATTGTTTTTATTTATCGGATTTAAAGAGTCTTTAATAGTTGCTATAGCAATTCCTCTTTCTTTATTTATGACTTTAGCTTCATTAGGATTATTTGATATAACTCTTAATACATTTGCAGTTCTTGGTATAATAGTATCTTTAGGATTAATAGTAGATAACTCGATTATTGCTATTGAAAATATTGATAGACTTAAAAACAAAGGATTAAGCAGAAAAGAAGCTGCAAGAGTAGGAATAAATCAGGTTGGATTTCCAATTTTAGCGGCTACTCTCACTACGGTAGCAGCATTTTTTCCACTTTCGATACTTCCGGGAATTCTTGGAGAATTTGTAAATACAATTCCTAGAACAATTATTATTACGCTTATATCTTCGTTTATAATATCGATAATAGTAACACCTACTCTTTATATAATTATAAAAAAGAAAAGGATAAAAAAAGATATAAAGTTAAACAGTTTTGTTTTTTCTATTATTAAAATTATTCTTGTAGGGGCTTTAAGCTTTTATGCATTTTCAAATGATGGAGATAATTTACAAGTTGGTATAGTAGCTGTGATTTTCTTTGCATCAATACTTATATATAAAGAATTTTTCTTCTCTAAACAAAAAGAACCAGGAAATTTTTTGATAAAGAATTATAAAAAGTTGATAACTTTTATTTTGAGAAAATCATTTAGAAAAGCCTTCGTATTTATTTTAGGAATAATCATTTTAATAGGAAGTGTAGGATTAATATTTTCAGGAATGGTGAAAATAGCATTTTTCCCTACAAATGAACCAAACACTGTAAATATAACCATAGATACTCCTGGAGGATATACTTTAGATCAAACCAGTGAAATATCAGCACAGGTAGAAGATTATCTTATGGGTATTGAAGAAATTGAATCTTTTAACACAACAGTAGGTGGAAGAGAAATAGATAAAGCTTTGATTTCTGCAACTTTTACAGATAAAGAAACAAGAGAAATAAATGGAATTAAACTTGTGGAAAAAATCGAAAGAGATTTAAGGCTTATACCTGGAGGAGAAATAATAGTTGAAGGTCAATCCAGCGGTGGTCCGCCTGTAGGTAAACCTATAAGTTTGAGATTAGTTGGAGATAGTTTAGATAATATTTCAAAGGTATCTAAAGACTATAGTGAAACATTAAAGTCTATAGAAGGAGTTTATAACGTAGAGCTTTCTGCTAAAGAGGGAGCTCCGCAAATTTATATTGATATAAAAGAGAAAAAGGCACAAACCATGGGAATAAGTGTTCTAAACGCATCTCAGCAGTTGAGAGAAATAGTTGAAGGAATAGAAGCTACTACCATAAAAGATGGGCGAGATGAAATAAATGTCATTCTTAAATGTTCAAGCACACCAAGATATGATATAAATTCATTGGATACAATGTGTTTGACTAATATTAGTGGAGATAACATACCTCTTGGTAGTATAGCTGAAATAAAAGAAATAAGTGGAATATCAGGGATTAAGCATATTGATGGTGATAGATTAGTGATTATAGATGCTGATTTGAGAGAAGGATATAATGCCAATGAGATAACAGAAATTTTTCAAGAAAAAATTTCAGATTACAACATGCCTTCAGGAGTAGAGCTTCAATTAGGAGGAGATGTCGAAGGTATACAGGAAAACTTCTCAAATTTATTTAGAAGTATGATTTTAGCAGTTTTCTTAGTATTTATAATACTTACATTACAATTTGGGTCAGTAGCTCAACCTTTTGCAATACTTACAACTGTACCTATGGCCTTAATTGGAGTTTTATGGGGCTTAGCCTTAACGGGGAATGATTTTGGATTTTATTCATTTATGGCTTTGATAGCTTTAGTTGGTATAGCAGTTAATGATGCTATTGTACTTATTGACTATATGAATTATTTAAGAAGTGAAGGAATGAATCTTTTTGAAGCAATTGTTGAAGCAGGTGAGACAAGATTTAATCCTGTTATAGCTACAAGTCTTACCACAATTGGAGGAGTTTTACCTTTGGCATTTAAAGAAGTCTATTATGCTCAATTTGGTTTCTCACTTGTTTTCGGATTAATGATAACATCGATCTTGACATTGTTTTTCATTCCAATAATGTATTCTTTCATAGAAGGATTAAAATTAAAGAAAGGGAGTTTAGAAAATGAGTAAAAAAAATATAAAGGGACTAATAGTAGCATTAATGATAATTAGTATTGTTTTAATGTCATCTTGTACATCGGAAGTAGTCGATGAAGAAATAAATGAAGAAACTCCTGTTACAGTATTTGAAGTAGAAAGTATGGAGGTAAGAGAAACTTTCATGGCTATTGGTAAAATTGAAACTAAAGAAAAGTTTGATATAACTACAGGTATGGGTGGGAAAATAGAAAAAGTATATGTTGAAGCAGGCGATATAGTTACAAAAGGTGATATACTTTTTACGTTGAACTCAGAAACATTGCAAAATAATTTTAATTCAACTGAAAGCAATCTAAGAACAACTAGAGATACCCTTAAAATACAACTAAATGATTTAGAAGAGCTTCTTGATAAAAACGAAAGGTTATTTGAGGAAGGTGCTTTACCTAAATCTCAGCTTGATACTACTAGATCTAACTATAATCAAGCTTTAGAACAATACAACAATGCAGTTAAAAATTATAATAATCAAGTTGAAAGTCTTAGGAAATCTATTGAAGATACTAAGGTTAAAAGCCCAATAAATGGTAAAATAGCAGCTGTTTATATTATAGAAAATCAAGATGTAACATCAGAGCTTGCTGTACAGGTAATAAGTACTGATGGAAAACTTCTTGTAACCTATATTACAGCAAATAAACTTGAAACTATAGCTAAAGGAACCAAAGCTGTAGTATATTTAGATGGTGATAAAGATAAAGCTGTAGATGGAGAGGTAGTAACCTTTAATGAAATTCCAGATGAAAGAACGGGACTTTATAAAGTTGAAATTCATATAAATGATAATAATTTTAATATAAGACCTGGAGAATATGCAGAAGTTGACTTTGTAGTTGATGTTAGAAATACACCGGTAATACCTAAAAGATCTATTAAGAAAGTTGGACAAAAATATTATGTGTATTTATATGATGAAGGTACGGTTATAGAGAAAGAAGTTAAAACTGGACTTATTTATAAGGAATATGTAGAAATTTTAGATGGACTAGCAATAGGTGACAAAATAGTTGATTTAGGTTCTGAATATGTAGAGAACGGAGAAAAAGTAAATAAACAATAGTTTTCTCTAATTTCTTTTCCTACCAAAAAACTTTATATACTGATTACTGGTGGCAAGTTTTACTCCATAGTGAATATTATCGTTGGTAGTCAGTCTTTTTTCGTAGCTACCAAACTTTACATAGATAGGGAGCCCCTTTAATTCAGGGGCTTTATTCATAAAATTTTCTTCTTCCAAATGGGTATATATGCTCACTTCTAAATTTTCATTTAAAGCTTTTTTAGTTAATTTTACCATTGAATCTATACTTTCTGTCCACTCTAATCCAGACAGAATTATACCCTTGTTTAATCTATTTGATTTTACTTTTTCTATAATTTTATCAGCAGTATCTTTGTATATGATACCGTCAGTTTTTAAATGTTCGTTTATACAGTTTTCACATCTTCTGCTGCAGCTTGGAGCAATAATGAGTGCTCCTATAAAAGGAGCATCATTAAGGATATTGTGTTTTATACCTTTATATGTAATCATTTAGTTCACCTTGATTTGATTTCTATCGTAGAATTCTTCAGATTTTCCTTCATTAAATTTACTTACCGGTCTTATATATCCTGTAATTCTTTGGTAGCTTTCTGTTGTTTTACTGCAGTAGGGGCAGTTGTCGTAGTATCCGCCTAAAAAACCGTGTTCACTGCATACTGAGTATACGGGAGATAAAGATGTATAGGGTGCTTCATAATTTTCCGATGTATATCTAATAATTTCTTTAGCTTTTTCACCGCTAATCGGTGTTTCGAGATAATTGTGTATTACGGTACCTCCTGTGTGTAGAGCCTGGAGTTTATGCTGGTGTTTGTAAAGCATATCTATGTTTTCAACTTCCTTAACCGGGAGATGACAGGAGTTCGTATAGTAGGGAGCTTTAATTCCCTGAGTGTAGATTTCACCTCCAAAAAGTTCTTTATCTTTTTTTGCCAATTTATATGATGTACTTTCTGCTGGAGTAGCTTCTAAGTTATATAAATTACCTGTTTCTTCCTGGTAATCCTTAAGCTTGTCCCTCATAAAAGTAAGCACTTCATAGGTTAAATTATAACCTTCTTTTGAAGCAATTCCTTCACTTAAAAAGTTTTGGCACATTTCGTTGGCTCCTAAGTATCCAATGGTGTTGAAGTGGTTATCTAAGGTGCCTACGTATTCACTAAAGGCAGGAAGTAGTCCTTTTTTTAGCTGTTGATTCAAGAAGTTTCTTTTTGTTTCTAAGGATTTCTTTGCTATTTCCATATTTTTTTCTATAATTTTAAAGAGATCTTTCTTATCCTTTGCTTTAAATCCGTATCTAGGTAGATTTAAAGTAACTACTCCTATAGAACCGGTTTTTTCTCCCGAACCGAAAAGTCCTCCGTTTCTTTTTATGAGTTCTCTTTTGTCCAATCTAAGTCGACAGCACATACTTCTCGCATCTTCTGGATTCATATCTGAGTTTAAGTAGTTTGCAAAATATGGTATACCGTATTTTCCGGCCATTTCCCATAAAAGTTCATTGTTCTCATCATCCCAGTCGAATTCTTTATGGATGTTGTAGGTTGGTATTGGATAGGAAAATGGTGCTCCGGATGCATCTCCTTCCAGCATTATTTCGTAAAAGGCTTTGTTTATCATATCCATTTCTTTTTGACAGTCGTCATAGGTGTAGTCTAGAGGCTTTCCACCGAAAACTGCTTTTTTCTCCTTCATATCTCTTGGTATTGTTAAATCAAAGGTCAGATTGCTAAAAGCCGGCTCAGACCCCATCCTGGAGTTGGAGTTTATTTGGAAGATAAATCCCTGCATAGCCTGATAGACCTCTTCATAGCTTAGGTTTTCTTCTTTAACAAAGGGTGCTGTTAATGTGTCGAAGGAGCTAAAAGCTACTGCACCCATAATTTCATTTTGATATATTGTTATTAAGTTGGCTATTTGAGCCAGCAGACTTCTAAAGTGCTTAGCTGGTTTGCTGGTAGGAATATTGCTTATGCCCTTTATTCCTTTCATGATTACTTCAAGAAGGGAGTAGCCGCAGCAGTATATAGTAAGTCCGCCAAGATCGTGGATGTGGTAGTCTCCGCTTTCTAAACCGTCTCTAATTTCTTTATTATAGACCCTGTGTATCCAGTAGTCTTTTGAAGGCATTTCCGTGATGAATCTATTTAAAGCACCGTAGCTGTAGTGGGCATTTGAATTTTCTTTGACCATCCAGTTTTCCCTATTTATGTAGCTGTCTATTTTATCCAGATAGTACTCTCTTGCTTCTTCTCTTTTTTTCCTATGTTCTTCTCTGTAGAGGATGTATCTTTTGGCTGATTCGTATCTGTTATACTTCATCATTAGTTTTTCAACTAAGTCACTTATGTTTTCTACAGTGTAGAGTTTTTCTTCATTTTGGATGATATTATAGATTTCTTTTTCTATAACTTTTGCCAAATGGTTATCAACTCCCTCTGGACTTTCGTACATTGCACTTTCTATGGCTTTAGTGATTTTGCGGCCTTTGTAGTCTACCTTTGTACCATCTCTTTTGACAATTATTAATTTATTCATATTATTCCTCCAATTTGTTTTATCTCATTAAAAAAACTGCTTTTCAGCAGTACTAAAGGAAAATATAGCAACAGTAAATTTATATATTAAGAATATAGTGCAGTAAATTTAGCTATTTTACATTAACCTACTTCCCACCGAAGTCGCTATGTTTCTGTTTATAGGCAGGTTTACTGACTTATAGATCTACTTACTTTTCTTCCCTTCCCAATTTGATATCAGTGGATACGAAGAATTTCATCCCTAATTACAGTAGCGGGGGCTGTAGAGGAATTAAACCTCTTTCCCTTTTAACCTTATATATAAAATAAGGCACCTAAAAACTATTTAATTATCATTTTAATTATATGACTATATATAATGACAGTCAAGAGATATATAATAATTGAGGTATTCAAGATCCTTCGTTAAACTCAGGATGGACATTTTGTCATTTGAAGCCCTAGCAAAATTTATAAAATAAATTTTAGCAGGTCTCATGCAAAGCTTTACCGAGAAAGATTGTATATTGAACGGCTATAAAGCAACTGCCTGACGAAGGAAGAATCTCAAGTTTTTTTAAGTGTATATAATAATTGAGGTATCAGTAAATTAATGATAAAATTAATTATCAATAGATAATGGTGGTAGTATGAAAAAAGAATTAATAAATAAAATAAAGAAGTATTTAGAAAATATAGACTTTGTTATTTTTGCTTATATATTTGGATCCGCAGCAAATAATAAAGAAAACAAATACAGCGATGTAGACTTAGCTTTTTATATAGCTGATGGGGAAATAGACACTAATGAATACTTAGACTTAAAAAGAGAGCTAACGGATATAGTTTCTAGAGATGTTGATATAGTAATATTAAATGATGCGAGCCCTTTAGTAAAAAAAGAAGTTTTTAGTTCTGGAATAAAATTGTTTTCAAAGGATGAGGAGCTTGAGTCTAATTTTATTGTTCATACATATTTTGAGTATGAAGATATGAAAAAATATTACGATATGTCCTTTAAAGCTATGGTAGAAGAAGTAAAAGATGAGGTAAATAAATATGGTGAAGAGTGATGTTTTGAGGAGAAGATTAGAACAATTAAATATTTCATTAAGAAAGTTGGAAAGATATAAAAATATTCCATTTGAAGAATTTGTAGACGATGATGTAATTCAAGATGTGGTTGAATATAATCTATTTATTTCTATAAATATGATGGTTGATATTGCAATGCACATTGTAGTTGATGAAAAACTTGGAAGTACTGATAATATGAGAGAAGCTTTTGAAATTTTATATAAGGAAAAGTACATCACAAAAGAAGACATGACTAGGTATAAAAACATGATAGCTTTTAGAAATGTTTTATCCCATGAATATGTAAAAATCGACAAGAAAATTGTATTCAATGTACTGAAAAATAACTTAGATGATTTTCGTAGTTTTATAGTATTTGTTACTGAAAGATTTAAGCTGTAATATTTTGCAATAATTAAAACATAAAACACGAATGAAAGTAAGTTTTTAAGTAAGGAGATTAAAATCATGACTGATAGAATTAGCATATAAAATAAATGCAAATAGAGGTAAAATCATGAACAAATTTTTTCTTATAATTATATCTATGACTTTAATAAATACTAT
>CAZNLP010000056.1:0-12037 GCA_964574015.1 uncultured Clostridia bacterium
CTGCTAAATACCTACCTTTATATTTCAAAAAGTATTTTCTTAAATATTCACTTTTAAATATACCTGATGGTTTCATTTTCAAGTTCTTTTTCATAAGCCCTCCATCTATTTTTTAGTCAACTTATATTTTATCATAAATTAACAAAAATAATAATTAAAGCTTTCTTAATTATATTTATCCTTCAAAAAACAAATATCCGGTCCACAAATATGGACCGGATATACAAAGTGTACATCAAAACAAAATATATATTTTAAAGAGGGGGGAATTTATAAACCGTAATCATTATATAAAAAAAACTGCTACTGTAAATATCTTTTTTATTAATATTCGTTAATATTTGGCGGTCTTATTTTGTCCCATATTATTATATCCCTTACATTTCAACGTGTTTGTCATTCGTTATATAAATAACAAATTAATATTTTTTGTTGAGCCTATGTATATTATTTTTGTTAATTTTTTGTATAAAATGAAATCAAATTGTTTTTTTCTTGCAATTTTAAAAATTTGATATTTATATTTATATTTCTTTATGCATATTTTATCAACCTATATTGATTACATAAATATTACATTTGAACTTCTGAATGTACTTCTTGCATTATGTAGTGATTATATTGACTTATATTTCACTTATTTCGTTTTTTATGAAAGTATTATTTGACAACTTGCAATAGTTTTGCTATAATAAAACCATAATAAAAGGTTGAGGAGGTATTATTATGAAAACCGAAGTGAAAGTTGAAACCAAAAAAGATGCAAAACCTAGTTTCAAAATATGTAGAACTGTAACTTGCATACATAATATCGACAATAGGTGTATGTTAGAAAAGTGTGAATTGTTTGAAAGATCTTTAAGACAAGAATATTAATGAATTAAAAGCAAAGTGCCAGATCAATCTGGCACTTTTTTTTAATTTACTTTTTTAAGTTTTATTCCTGTTTCTTTTCCATTAAGATTTTCTTTCTTGAAATCATCTCTTTTTTCATTTTCTATCTCAACAGCTAAAGTTTCTTTCTTTATATAATCCTCAAATATTTCTACAGCCTTTAAAATTTCTTCCGGCCCATCGTAGTAAATTTTTATATTATCCATCATTTCATAGCCATTGTTCTTTCTCATCTGCTGTACTTTAGATATAAACTCTCTTGCATAACCTTCGTTAATCAATTCTTCATCAAGATTTGTATCCAGTATAACGAAAAGATTATTTTCCATTGATATGTTATATCCTTCTTTAGAATCAATTCTTATATCAAGTAGTTCCTCATTGACTTCTACTGTTTCGCCATCGAGGTCCAAGTCGTAAGTTCCACCATTCTGAACAGTATTTATTATCTCTAACTCGTCAGACTGCTTCAATGCTTTGGCAAAATCTTTCACCTTTCCACCAAATTTCGGTCCTGCAATTCTAAAGTTAGGCTTTAAGCTGAAGTTCATGAATTCTTTAAGATTTTTTTCAAATACTACTTCTTTTATATTAAGCTCTTCTTTGATTAAAGGAGCTAAATCTTTAATTAAATCTTCATGCTTTCCATCTATATGTATCTTCCTAAGAGGTTGTCTAACTTTTATTTGTTCTGTATCCCTTGATGCTCTTCCTAATTTTACTAGATTTCTAATTAAATCCATTCTTTTTTCTGTTCTCTCATCTATTAAGTCCTCATTTGCTTCAGGAAAGAAATCTAGGTGCACTGATTTATTCTCAGTAAGCTTTCCATACATTTCTTCTGCTAAATAAGGTGCAAATGGTGCTATTAATAGTGAAATATTTTTTAAAACTTCGTAAGTTGTTGCATAAACAGATTTTTTGTTTTCGTCTAGTCCTGAAGCCCAGAATCTTCTTCTAGATCTTCTTATGTACCAGTTTGATAAATCTTCATTTACAAACTCTTGTATTTCTCTTACAACCTTTGTTAGATCGTATTCATCCATGCATTCTCTTGATAGTTTTATCAAGTTGTTCATTTTTGAAATTATCCATCTATCTAATTCTGGACGTCTCTCGTAATCTACTTCGAATTCTCTTGGGTCAACTTCATCAGTATTTGCATATAGTGAAAAGAAAGTATATACATTCTTTATTGTTCCAAAGAACTTACTCAAAACTTCCTTGAGACCTTCTTCATCAAATTTCGTTGGAGACCATGCAGGTGACACGTAAAGTAGATACCACCTTAAAGCATCCGCTCCGTATTTATCAAATAATTCAAAAGGATTTACCGTATTTCCTTTTGATTTAGACATTTTTTTACCGTATTTATCTAGTATCAAATCGTTTACTAAAACCCTTTTATATGGTGATTTGCCTTTTACAAAAGTAGCTATAGCTAACAGTGAGTAAAACCAACCTCTTGTCTGGTCTATTCCTTCACAGATAAAGTCTGCTGGGAATAATTCGTCGAAATTTTCTTTATTTTCAAATGGATAGTGATGCTGTGCAAAAGGCATAGACCCGCTATCAAACCAACAGTCTATAACATCCGGCACTCTTTCCATAGTTTCGCCGCATTTAGGACACTCTATGTGTACATCATCTACATAAGGTCTGTGTAGTTCTATGTCTTCATTAATCTCTTCTAAAGCTTTTTCTTTAAGCTCTTTTCTTGAACCTATGCTTTCAGTGTGTCCACATTCGCAAGTCCATATAGGTAGTGGGGTTCCCCAGTATCTACTTCTTGAGATAGCCCAGTCATTTAAATTTTCCAACCAGTTTCCAAATCTTTTTTCTCCTACATAGTCTGGATACCAATCGACGCTGTTGTTATTTGCTATTAATTCATCTTTTAGTTTTGTCATCTCTATATACCAGCTTGGCTTAGCATAATATAATAGTGGTGTTTTACATCTCCAACAGTGAGGATAGTTATGATCTATAGTTTCTTTTTTAAATAATTTTCCCTCTTCTTTCAACCATCTTACTATATCAGGATCTGCATCCATTACAAATTTACCCTTCCATATAGTATCAGTATATTTACCATCTTCATCTACAGGTTGAAGTACAGGTAAGTCGTATTTTACTCCTGTATTATAGTCGTCTTCACCAAAAGCTGGTGCCGTATGAACAATTCCCGTACCATCTTCAGTAGTAACGTAGTCACCTAAAGTAACATAGAATGCTTTTTTATCAGGCTTAACAAAAGGCATCATCTGTTCGTATTCTACATACTCTAGTTCCTTACCTTTCATTTCTTCAAGAATTTCATAATCTTCTTCAATAATTCTTGCTGCTGATTTTTTTTCAAGTATAAGAACTTCATCATTAACTTTTACTTTCACATATGTTTCTTCAGGATGAACAGTTAAACAAACGTTAGCTGCTAAAGTCCATGGTGTAGTTGTCCATACTAAAAAATATTCATCTTTGTCCTTTACTTTTGCTTTGACAAATACAGTCGCTGTTTTTACTTCTTCATATCCTTGAGCAACTTCATGAGATGCCAATCCTGTTCCACATCTAGCACAATATGGTAATATTTTATGACCTTCATATATATATCCTTCTTTATGAAATTTATCTAATATCCACCAAACTGTTTCAATATAGTTATTTTCAAGGGTAATATATGGATTATCTAAATCTATAAGATAAGCCATTCTTTCAGTCATTTCTCTCCATTCACTTTCATAAGTAAATACAGATTCTCTACATTTATCATTAAATTTATCTAAGCCGTAATTTTCTATGTCCTGTTTGTTGTTTAATCCTAAAGCTTTCTCAACTTCTATCTCTACAGGCAAACCATGGGTATCCCATCCTGCTTTTCTTTTAACCTGATACCCTTCCATAGTCTTATACCTACAAACTGAATCCTTTAAAGTCCTTGCTATAACGTGGTGTATTCCCGGCGAACCATTTGCTGTAGGTGGTCCTTCGTAGAAGATAAAACTCTCTTTGTCTTTTCTTGTTTCAACACTTTCATGTAATAAGTCTATTTTCTTCCAATAGTCTCTTATTTCCTTTTCATAATTTTGATATGAATCCTTTGAAATTTCTTCAAATTTTTTCATATAATCTCCTCCATTCTAAAAATATATTATTTCAATAAATAAAAAACCGCCCCTAATTGGGACGATATAAACCGCGGTTCCACCCAGATTGTAGCACAAATAAAATCATACTACCTCTCTATAATTAACGCTTATCACGTAGCTGTATACTTAGTTTCCACAGCTATGCTCCTGGATGATTTTCTCCCATTTAATCTTTCGTAGTTTACACCTACCACTACGTCTCTGAAAAAGCTTAAAAGGTTACTCTTCCAATCAATGCATATTTATTGTACTTTATACTTATACTGCAATATCTTACATTAATATATAAAATTTGTCAATAAATACGTCTACTTTAAAAATAGCCGCTATTAATAAAACTATAGGTTTAAATCTTTATAAATTTTATCTATTTTTAGTCCTATAGATATTTGTTCAATAAACTTAAAATGGGAGTCTTCCATTCCTAAAAGCTTTTTTGCTTTAAGTATCCTATATCTTACCGTGTTTTCATGTTGTTCTAAATATGATGCTGTTTTTTTATAATCACCATCATAATCTATGTACTTTTCTACTGTTTCAAGAATATTTGAATTATAATACTTATCATATTCTTTTAAAGGCTTTATTACTTCCTCATAGTAATCTTTTAAGATTCTTGAGTTTTTTATTGGGTATATAAGCTTATATATGCTTAAATCTTTATAATATACTATCTTCTCTTTAATAATTTCAGATATTTCTGTAGCATTAAAAGCTTCCTTTATACAATAGTTGAAATCTTTCTTTTCTGTAAATATATTACTTATACCTATTCTAAAATCATCTCCGTGCTTTTCTATGATTTTAGTTATATAATTTATGAATGAATTTAACATAACCTGCTTACTAAAATTAATAATTACTATGATATTATTTTTATATTGTATTGCTTCAAATTCGTAATTATTACTTATTTCATTTCTTATAAAAGATAAATTCCTTTTATTGAAATTTGTAAAGCTTATATACAAAGCTGAATAATAGTTTTTAAATGCACCATTTATTCTCATAGCCAGTGATAAAACTTCCTCATCGCTAAGATTTTCATTTAACAATCTATCTATTCTCATTTCTGAAATAGTATCAATTTTTTCTAAAAGTATCATTTCAGTTGTTGTCCTAATTATCTCTCCATAAGGTATATTTTTATTAATAAACAAAATCGGATAGTTATTGCTGTCTGCTAATTTTTTAATTTCTTTCGGTATTTCATCTATGTATTCATCTATAATACAAACTCCAGCACTTCCTGTATTTATGTAGAATTCAAAAACCTTTTTCATTTCATTATAATCGTCTTTCACAATATATAGACTATTTATAAAGAAATCTCCTCTCACTACAATTTCATGATCAATAACATCATTTAGTATAGGACAGTCAGAAAAATTTACTCTTTTGATTTCATTTTTTAACCCTTTTTCTCCTGCTGCAATTCTTGCACTATCAAATAAATTCAATTCTAATAAATCTTCCACTCTTACTGCCATATTTTAACACCTCTACATTTTATATTTATTTCTTCAAAATTATATAACATTTTTGTAATTTTCACAAAGAAAATTATATGAATATACTGTATAATTATTTTAATTAATTTATTCTTATGAATGGAGGTGAATTTATGAAGGAATTAAATTATCAAGAGTTAGAAGATATAATTTATGGATGCACTATTTTAGGAACAGGAGGTGGTGGTGATCTCAATGAAGGTATTTCCGCAGTAAAAGATGCCCTTACTAAAGGCAAAAAGTTTAAACTTTTGGATTTTGATGAAATAAACAATGATTCATATTATATCAATCCATATTTTTGCGGTTCTATATCTCCTGAAAATGAAGAAGAAAAAGAGTTAAATCCGGAACTTATTTATGCTATAAAAGGGTTGGAAAAGTATATGAATGTTAACTTTGATGGAGTAGTTTCAATAGAATACGGCGGAGGTAACACCGGTCAGTGTATGGCTACTGCTGCCATGCTTGACAAGTATATTGTTGATGCCGATGCTGCCGGAAGGGCAGTACCTGAACTTCAATTCTCAACTTATTATGTTACTGAAAATCCTATATATCCTTTCAGTGTGGCAACAAAATATGAAGATATTGCTGTATTTACAAAAGTCGCTTCCGACGAGAGAGCAGAAGCATTATCTAGAATGATGGCTGTAGCAACAGATAACATGGTTGGAATGGCTGATCACCCAATAACCGGAAATAATTTAAAAAATGCAGTTATACCCAACGCCTTAAGTTATGCTCAAAAAATTGGGCAAGCTCGAAGAGAAGCTGTTGAAAATAAAAGAGATCCAATAGAAGCCATCCTAAAAGAAGGCAAAGGTAAACTTATAGCCAAAGGTATAGTAAATTCTAAAAATACATACTGGGAAATCAAAGATGGTTTCACAACTGGAGAAATTGGTATTACAGGTATAGATACCAATCAAGGTGACGAGTATAGAATTTGGTACAGAAATGAAAATATGATCATTTGGGAAAATAATGAGGTTAAATTAACCTGTCCTGATCTAATATGTGTAGTTAACCTTAAGGATGGTTATCCTATTACAAATCCAAACTGTACTGAAGGCAAAAAAGTTGCTGTTTTAGCTTTCGAAGCTCATCCTCTATGGAAAACAGAAAGAGGCTTAGAGATATTAAGTCCTAAGTTTTTTGGCTTTGACAATATTGATATCGTGGACATTTCCACCTTATAGTCCGCGATATGCATAATTATAAATTATTTCATGATTTTAAAATATTCGTCTAATAATATTTTTTCTCAATATATTTGTAATTTTTACAAATATTAAAATTGTTTAACAAATTACAATAGTATTATATATATTTTATGGAGGTGTTTAGATTAATGAAACGTAAATTATCATTATTATTAGTATTTATTCTTTTAACTGGTGTTTTAGCCGGCTGTGGTGGCGGTGATGTAAGCGATGATCCTTCTCCTCAAGATGAAGTTGAAATAGCTTACTATGCATATAATTCCGAACCTATTTTAAACTGGGATCCAAGTGTTATGTTTTCTAACGGTATTATTGTTTTAAATAATATTTATGAAACATTGCTTAGATTTGATCCAAAAACAAAGGAATTTGATTATTTATTAGCTGAAGATTACAGTGTTTCTGAAGATGGACTTACATGGACTTTTAATCTAAGAGAAGGTGTTAAGTTTCACGATGGAACAGAAATGACCGCAGAAGATGTTAAATTTTCTATTGATAGAACTATGGAGTTAGGTAAAGGAGCTTCATATATTTGGGCAGCTGTTTCAGAAATAATAGCTGTTGATGACTATACTGTTGAATTCAAACTTTCCTATCCATCACCTTTAGACTTAGTAGCCAGTTCCCCATATGCTGCATTTATTATGTCTAAAGATGCTGTAGAAAATGCAGAGGAAAATTGGTTTGAAAATGCCAATGAAGCTGGTTCAGGTCCTTACATGTTGGAATCTGCTGCAATGGGTGATGAAGTTATAATGACAACTTTTGAAGATTATTGGAATGGTTGGGAAGGAGATCATTTTGATAAAGTAATAATAAAGAAAACGTCAGAAACCTCATCAAGAAGACAGATGATTGAAAAAGGTGATGCAGATATAACTCAAAGTTTACCTTCCGAAGATGTTGAAGCTTTAAAAGAAACCGATGGTGTAGAAATAGTAGTTGAACCTTCTTTTACAAATTTAATCGGATTTTTTAATACTGAAAAACAACCTTTAGATAATCCAAAGGTAAGACAAGCCTTATCTTATGCTTTTCCATATCAAGATGTAGTTGATTATGCTGTTGGTGGTTATGCTAAACAGTCTATCGGCGTTATACCTTTCGGACATTGGGGACATAGCGATGATTTATTCCAATATACAAAGGATTTAGATAAAGCAAAAGAACTTCTTGACGAAGCAGGTATACAAGATGGCGAATTAAAGCTATTATTAACTTATATGTCAGGTGACGAATCAGAAAAGAAATCTGCAGAATTATACAAAGCAGAACTTTCAAAAATAGGTGTAGAACTTGAAATTAGAGCTATGCCATGGGAAACTCAATGGGAAATGGCTATGAATGAAGATCCTGCTGAAAGACAAGATATTTTTATCATGTACTGGTGGCCTGATACTTCAAGTCCTTATTCATGGTTATACAGCTTGTATCACTCTGAAGAAGAGATCTTGTTCAATATGTCATATTACTCTAATGAGGAATTCGACACAATTATAGATAATGCTGCAGAAATAAGTGGTACAGACATAGAAAAGGCAGAAGAAGAATTTATAAAAGCTCAGGAGATTTTAATAGAAGATAGTCCTTCAATCTTTATGTATGATAAAGAAGAAGTATGGGCTATAAACTCAACTTTTAAAGGTTTTGAATACAATCCTTCATATCCTTTAGTTGTATTCTTCTATGATACTTATAGATCTAAATAACAAATAAATATTAAGAGGATTGATTCCCTTTGGGAATCTTCCCTCTTGTTTTTTAATATAACCTTTGGAGGTGATGCTTGTGAAAAATTACATTATAAAAAGATTATTATTAGGCTTAATGGTATTATTTGGAGTTATTTTAATTACTTTTTTTCTTACTAGGGTAATCCCTTCCAATCCTGCAGCTCAATGGGTTGGCCCAAGAGCAACACCTGAACAAATTCAACAGGCTACAGTAGAGTTAGGTTTAGATAAACCAATTTATATTCAATTTATAAAATACTTTAAAGATTTGCTAAGTGGAAATTTAGGTTATTCTTTAAGAAGTAAACAACCTGTGATTAATGAACTTAAAACTTATCTTCCTCCTACCTTGGAGTTGATTTTCATGTCAACTATACTTGCAGTAGTAATTGGAATTCCTCTTGGAGTTAATGCAGCTAAGAAAAAAGATAAGGCTTTAGATCACTTTTGTAGATTCTTCTCAGTTGGAGCAGTTTCTTTACCAACATTTTGGGTTGCATTATTTTTGCAACTAATATTTTATAGATGGCTTGATCTATTACCTTTAGGAGGACAGTTGGACACAAGAATTAAAATGCTTTATGAAATTCCTGATTACACTGGATTTTTATTTTTAGATAGTTTGTTAAGTGGAAACTGGGTAGTAATAAAAGATGTTTTTAGCCATATGATACTTCCGGCTGTTACAATTGCACTTTATCCTATTGGACTAGTGGCAAGAATGACCCGTTCAGCCCTTTTAGAAATTCTTAGTGAAGATTACATAAAAGCTGCAAGATCTTATGGTTTAAAAGAAAGATTAGTTTTATGGAGATACGCTTTGAAAAATTCATTGGGGACTACAGTGACTGTCCTTGCCTTATCTATTGGATATACTTTAGTAAACACATTTTTAGTGGAGGCAATATTTAGTTGGCCGGGAATAGGTTCCTATATAGCAACAGCTGTTGTGGCTTTAGATTATCCAGCTATTATGGGAGTAACACTCTTTTCTGCTTTCTCATATATACTATTGAATTTAACAGCTGATATAATTATAGCTCTTGATCCTAGGGTAAGGGTGTAGGTGATGATATGATAGAAAATAGATTTTTGAAGACATTAAAAGCAAAATTTAAACAATTTAAACAAAATGTTTTTTTGCTCAAAAGAAATAGACTTACAAAATTAGCTTTTTACGGGGTAATAGCTCTATTTTTAATAGCAATAATTGTTCCTATAGCTTTACCATCAGATATTCATGTAGATCAAGACACAAATCCTAGCGAAAAATTACTCAGCCCTTCTTTTGAACATCCTTTTGGTACCGATGAGTTAGGTCGAGATGTTTTTAAAAGAGTTCTCCTAGGAACACGTATATCTTTAAATACTGCATTAATAGCGGTTGGAATAGCTCTTTTAATTGGAGTCCCTCTTGGAGCTATTGCAGGTTACTTTGGTGGTTTTCTTGATGAATTTATTATGAGAATTACAGATGTTTTCTTGGGATTTCCCCCTTTACTCCTTGCTATTGCAATTGCGGCCTTTTTAGGTCCAAATCTTCAAAATGCAATGCTGGCTATAGCTATAGCATGGTGGCCATGGTATACAAGGATAGTCAGAGGTCAAGCTGTATCTATAAAAGAAAGACAATTTGTTAAAGCTGCAAATGCTATAGGTACACCTTCTATGAAAATAGTTTTCAAACATGTACTTCCAAACTGTGTTGCTCCTTTGATAGTACAAGCATCTATGGATATAGGTGGAGTTATTTTAACAATAGCTTCATTAAGTTTTTTAGGATTAGGAGCCCAATCTCCTACACCAGAATGGGGTCTTATGGTTAGTACAAGTAGAAATTACTTTCTAAATGCTTGGTGGTATAGTATATTTCCTGGTTTAGCAATATTTTTTACTGTTCTCGTATTTAATCTTCTAGGCGATGGATTAAGAGAAATTTTAGATCCAAAAACCAGGAAAAATTAGGAGGTGCTGTAATGAATGAACCTTATTTACATATTAAAAATTTAAAGGTTAATTTTAAGACCTTTGAAGGAAGCAAAAATGTATTAAATATAGATGAATTAAAAATATTTAAGGGAGAAGCCTACGGTATAATAGGTGAAAGTGGAACAGGTAAAACTATACTTGCTCTATCAATACTTAAATTAATCGAATCTCCACCAGGAGAAATAATATCAGGAGAAATTCTTTTAGAAGGAGAAGATTTATTAAAATTATCTTCTAAATCTCTTCAAAAAAAAGTAAGAGGCAGAAAAATATCTATGATTTTCCAAGATCCTATGTCTACTTTAAATCCAGTATTTACTGTAGGTTCTCAGTTGGAAAATGTAATTATTGAAACTCAAGGTATAAATAGAAAAAAAGCATATGAAAAGTCTGTTGAAATGATAAAAACTGTAAAACTATCCGATGCTGAAAGAGTTATGGATAAGTATCCTCACGAACTAAGTGGTGGTCAACGTCAGAGAGTAATTATAGCTTTAGCTTTGAGCTGTGGTGCCGATTTTATAATAGCTGACGAACCAACAAGAAATTTAGATGTAACAATACAGGCTGGAATATTAAAATTAATGAAAGAAATCCAAAAAGAGATGAATGTTACAATACTTTTTATTGCTAACAATCCCGGTCTTGTTTCTTCTATATGCGATAAGGCAGGAATTTTGTATAGAGGACAGATAATAGAAAAAGGAACTACAAGGGAAGTTTTAAAATCTCCAAAACATCCTTATACCTATGCACTTTTAAATGCTGTTCCAAGGAGTAAAGAAGATAGAGTTGATTTAAATAAATTTATTATGAAAGAAACAGAAGAGTCTCCTGCAGATGGATGTATTTTTTTCAGTAAATGTCTTAAAAGAAAAGAATCCTGTAAGAAACCACAATCTCTTTTAAAAATAAATGATAATCATTATGTAAGATGTCATTTGTGGGAGGAGGATATAGTATGAAAAATGAAATTTTAAAAATTGAAAATTTAAAAAAATACTTTCCTGTAAGAAGTGGTTTTTTTTCAAAGGTTTCAGCTTATGTAAAAGCTGTAGATGATGTATCACTAACTGTAGAAAAAGGTGAAATATTAGGGTTAGTAGGAGAATCAGGTTGTGGTAAGACTACTTTAGTAAATACAGTGTTAAATTTAATTGAACCAACAGATGGAAAGGTTATTTTTGGCGGAAAAGATCTTTTTTCTCTTTCCAAAAAAGATTTAAGAGATGAAAGAAAATACATTCAAATTGTTTTTCAAGATCCTTTTTGGTCTTTAAATCCCAGAATGTTAATAAAAGATATAATAGGAGAACCTCTTAACGTTCAAGCAGGTTTGAAGCAATCTGAAATCATTCCTAAAGTTAAAGAAATGTTAGAAATGGTTGGTTTGCCAAAGGATGCAGTCTTTAAATATCCTCATGAGTTTAGTGGAGGACAAAGACAAAGAATAGCGATAGCTAGGGCTTTATCATTAATGCCTAAATTAATAGTTTTAGATGAGCCGACTTCTTCTATTGATATACTATCCC
>CAZNLP010000057.1:0-12001 GCA_964574015.1 uncultured Clostridia bacterium
TAAAAAAAGATTTAAAAGAGTTAATGAAAGATTCTAAAGATTGGTGGCCTGCAGATTACGGTCACTATGGACCATTATTCATCCGAATGGCATGGCACAGTGCCGGTACATACCGTATGGGTGATGGTAGAGGTGGTGCCGGAAGCGGTTCTCAAAGATTACCTCCTCTAAACAGCTGGCCGGATAATGTAAACTTAGATAAAGCAAGAAGATTACTTTGGCCTATTAAGAAAAAGTACGGTAAAAAAATCTCCTGGGCAGATCTTATCGTCTTGACGGGAAACTGTGCTCTTGAATCAATGGGAGTAAAAATGTTTGGATTTGCCGGAGGTCGAGAAGATGTATGGGAACCGGAAGAAGATGTTTACTGGGGTTCTGAAGATGAATGGCTTGGTGATGATAGATATTCAGGAGAAAGAGATCTTGAAAATCCTTTAGCTGCAGTTCAAATGGGTTTAATATATGTTAACCCTGAAGGACCAAATGGAGAACCTGATCCTGAAGCATCAGGAATAGATGTTAGAGATACTTTTGCTCGTATGGCTATGAATGACGAAGAAACAGTTGCTTTAGTAGCTGGAGGTCATACCTTTGGGAAATGCCATGGTGCCGGATCAGCAGATAATGTTGGACCAGAACCTGAAGCAGCACCTATTGAAGAACAGGGATTAGGTTGGAAAAGTTCTTATGGCAGTGGTAAAGCTGGTGATACAATAGGAAGCGGTATCGAAGGTGCATGGAAAGCAAATCCAACTAAGTGGGACATGGGTTATTTGAAAACTCTGTTTAAATACGAATGGGAGCACGTAAAAAGTCCTGCTGGTGCTCATCAATGGTTGGCTAAGGATGTAGAAGAAGAGGATATGGTTGTTGATGCACACGACCCTACAAAAAAACACAGGCCAATGATGACAACTGCCGATTTATCTTTGAGATACGATCCTAAATACGAACCTATTGCTCGTAGATATATGGAGAATCCAGATGAATTTCACGAAGCTTTTTCTCGTGCTTGGTTTAAATTAACACACCGCGACATGGGTCCTAAGTCTCGTTATCTCGGACCGGAAGTTCCAGAAGAAGACTTAATCTGGCAAGATCCTATACCAAATCCTGACTTTGAAATTATTAATCAAGATGATGTCAAAGAACTGAAATCTAAGATTTCAAACACAGATTTGACCATACCTCAGATGGTTAAAACTGCTTGGGCTTCTGCTTCAACTTACAGAGGATCTGATAAAAGAGGTGGGGCAAACGGTGCTCGTATAAGACTTGAGCCTCAGAAATATTGGGAAGTTAACGAACCTGACCAATTGAATAGTGTTTTAGATGCTTACAAAAAAATACAGGAAGATTTTAACAGTAACTCTAATTCAGATAAAAAAGTTTCCCTTGCAGATATAATTGTACTTGGAGGTTGTGTAGGAATCGAAAAAGCAGCTGAGAAAGCAGGTCATAATATAGAAGTTCCATTTACTCCAGGACGAACTGATGCTACTGATGATCAGACTGATGCAGAATCTTTTTCAGTATTAGAACCTACATCCGATGGTTTTAGAAACTACTTAAAGAAAAAATTCTCAGTTTCAGCAGAAGAACTATTAGTTGATAGAGCTCAACTTTTAACACTAACTGCTCCTGAAATGACAGTTTTGATTGGTGGAATGCGAATGCTTAATGCAAATTATAATCAATCTAAACACGGAGTATTTACAGATAAGCCTGAAACTTTAAGTAATGACTTTTTTATTAATCTTTTAGATATGGATAATGAGTGGAAAAAATCTGAAGAAGATGAAAATATTTATAAGATAATTGATAGAGCCACCGGAAAACTTAAGTGGACAGGTACAAGAATAGACTTAGTACTTGGTTCCAACTCTCAACTGAGAGCTATATCAGAAGTTTACGGCAGCGATGATGCAGAAGAAAAATTTGTTAATGATTTTATTGAAGCTTGGAATAAAGTTATGAATGCAGATAGATTTGATCTTTCATAACTAAGTAATAAGTTTTAAAAAATAACAAAAGCCAACTATGTCAACAACTCGTTGATTTAGTTGGCTTTATAACCCTTAAAAACTACTCTTTGACTCTTGAGTTTTAACAATAATTTCCTTATAATAACTGATATAGTTTTTTAATTAAAACCCTAAATCTTCTCCTATTATAACTACGTGGTAATCCGAATCCGAAGGTCTTTTATGCATAATACTTGTTATGTTACAGTTTCTTTCTTTCGTACTGCATTCCTGACAGGTTCCTGTTACATTGCACGGAAGTTTATTGTCATACTTAATATTATTCATTTCTGCTGATACAAATCGTATCCTATCTAAACCAGCATTTAAATCTTTTACAATTTTATTAGCTCCAGCTATAACTATAGTTCTATCAGGACCGTAAATACTTCCAGCAATTCTGTTGCCTGCACCATCAATATTAATTATTTGGCCATCTACTGTTACAGCATTCGCTCCTAAAATGAATACATTAGAAACCAAGTACTGCATCAGTATATCTCTCATCTCTTGTTTATTTCCAATTATATTGAATCCTGGACTGTTATTTTCCATTGCATAGTTGTTTACAGCACAAGTATGTGGTATTACTGCACAGTTCTTTTTTTCTAATTCTTCATCAAGTTTAAGAGCAAAGATAGTATGTGAATCTCCAAATCCTATCGTTGAACCATCAGCTATCAAACTCAATAGATAATTCTTAGCTTCTTCTAATGAGTCGCAGTATTTTGCTTCAAAGTTATTTTTTTTTAGATTTTTAACGGTTATTTCTCCCTGTTGTTTAAAGTATTTCTTTTTTATTGATTCTCTATCACAATCTTCATCTTTCAACTTTGGCATATTCATATTATGTAAGTTTAACATGTTTTATTCCTCCTAAACTAAATGTTTTTAAAATTTTCATCTTAATTTGAAATTCTAAGATACTTCTACAAATTGAATTTTTAGTCCGTTAGGGTCTAAAACATAGAAAAATTTAGTGTTTGGATTAGGCTGATGAGGTCCGTCGTGTATTTCTATATTCTTTTCTTTTACAAACTCTATCATGTCACCTAAAGAATCTACATTAAATCCCCATGATATATCTTTTCCTATATTTATATTTGTGTTATTTTCACTGTAAATAAGTTCAATTTTAGTTTCTCCTTCTCCTAAAAAGGCTATTTCTATTCCGGGACCAGATTCAAATTTTCTATCTAATTTAAGTCCTACAACTTCTTGATAAAATTTTAGTGATTTTTCCATATCTTTAACGTATATTGTGCTCCAACAAAATTTCATTATAATCCTCCTAAATTTATATTTACTATATTATAACATAGTTCTAATAATAAGAAGTAAAGAATCAAAACATTAATAATTACTAACATTAACTGCTCTATTGTTTTTGTGTTTTACTTTTAAATGCATGGGTATATAGAATTTTTGTATAATAAAATGTATAATGAGTTTACTAATTATTAATGGAGTTAAATTATGAAATTGAGAAAAATTAAAAAATTAAGAAAATATTTCATCTTTTTTATGATGTATGGGGTAGTCGGTTGGCTTTACGAGGTTTTTTTAGAGGTAGTAGTTTATAAATGGGGATTTTCAAATAGAGGAGTCTTATTTGGGCCTTACCTACCTATTTACGGTTTTGGAGCTTTAGTTTTTATTATTCTTTTTTATGAATTTAGCCAAAAAAAGCAACCTTTTTTTAAAAAAATTGCTTCTATTATTATTGTGTTTTTAGGTTGTGCTTTTGCAGCAACTTTAATCGAGTTAGTCACCAGTTATATATTAGAAATTATAACTGGAAGCTGGCCGTGGCAAACTTACACCGATTATACCTATAACTTTCAGGGGCGAATTGCTCTATCACCTTCTGTAAGGTTTGGTTTAGGTGGTGTGTTTTTTATATACGTTCTCCAACCTAATTTTGAGAAAATAGTTAATAGTTTTTCAGAAAAAAACTTAGTTATTATTTCTAGCTCTTTGTTTATTATTGTATTTTTAGACTTTTTATTTATGTTATTATTTTAAACTTGTGACCCAAAATCACGGTATAATGTTATTTGTTTTTTTATTATGTTATTTATAAGAAATAATTTATTCTGTAATTAGATCTGGAGATACTTTTTTTACAGCAGTTAATAATATAGGTATAAAAATCAATTGAATTATGATTCCGGGTATTCCCGTTGTTACAGCACCAATTATGAATGTAACCGGTGGGGCAAATTTAATTCCAATTAAGTTTACAAATATAGCAACTGCAATAACTGCTGAAATTCTTCCTAGAATCATAGCACTAATTAGGGTAATGATATTATTAATACCCTTTTCTTTCAGTAAAGAAACAGTAAGACCGTAGATTCCAAGTTCAGCCATCATTATGAATGCCATCGGCATAAATATAGGCATTCCTGTAAGTACACTACTGAGCAGTGGAGTCAATAAACCAACTAAAACCGCAAACTTTGGGGAAAGAATAAACCCTCCTATTAATACAGGTAAATGCATCGGTAGAAATACCGGTCCTGCTCCTCCTACTGCATGAAATAATATTGGAACTAATAATCCTAAGGCTATGAATAAACCTGATAGTACAATTTCTTTTGATTTTGTTTTTTTCATAATATCTTTATATACTTAAATATAATTTAAGTATAATCTCCCTTCTAGTTTTTTACGTTATTGGATATAGATTTTATTATAGTTTCATATAATTAACATTTTTAAAATCCTATTTAAAATACAAAAAACTAAAAATACGCCTGACAGGTATATTTTTAGCTTCAGCTATCTTCTATTAATTTTCGAATTATTTATAGACTTCGTGTCTATTCATTCATTATACCAAACTTTTTATGATTTTCGTATAATTAATTTAATTATTTACAATTTTTTTCAATATATTCCTTAACAATTTTAGCTGCATTATCAATATTCTCTTTTAGAGATAAGTTATTTGAATTAGTTAAGGCCACATTGCATTTTTCTAAAGGAATTAAAACTTTTAGTGCTTGACTTTCACCTATAGCTTCAGCTATTTTATAGCTAACTTCACCAAGCATTGAGTTAGATATTAATAATCCTAAAACTCCAACTATTATATCTGCTCTTTTTGCATTATATATAATAGCATTTTCTCCAGATGCTCCATTGTCAGCTCCACTTTTCATCATATTACTTGTGGCTGCTGAGTTTGTTCCTAGAGCTATAATTTCCACTTCTAAATTTTCTTTTTTTATTCTTTCAATTAAGGTCTTTCCTATACCTCCACCTTTTCCATCTACTACAGCCACTATTAATTTTTTCTTCATAAAATTACCTCACTTCAATCAAAGTTATATAAACTTTTACTTTTATAATTATATTACTTATATATATTTACTTCAACTAATTCCAATCTATACTAAAGAGACCACCAAATAGTATTTTTTTCTATTATTTTTTTGAATCCACATCTTTTCAATATTCTTTGAGATGGAATATTATCTGCATCTGTTTCAGCAGTTATATTTAATACATTATGTTGATCTAATACCCAATTGCATATTGATTTTACTCCTTCTGTCATATATCCGTTGTGTTCGAATTCTTTACCTAATCCATATCCTATTTCAACTTCTCCCTTGGTATTTGGTTTTCCTTTAAAACCTATAGAACCAATTATCAATCTATCCTCTTTTCGAATAAGTAACCAGAAACTATTCCATAAATAATTTTCTCTATCTTTTTTACAAGCTTCAAGTTGTTTTATCATTATCTCCTTAAATACTCCTTCTACTGGTTCACCCATATATTTTATGTTTATTTCTTTTTCAAGAGAACTTAAATCTCCTATCAGTAATTTTAATTGTTCTGGATTCAATAGATATAATATTAAACGACCTGTTGTGATTTTCATAATAGTTCCTCCAAAAGTATATTTTGTTTCTAGTAATACCAGGTAGACTTTAGGTCATTTTTTATCGGATTAAAAATACCTTTCCATTCTTCAGGTGGAGAGTTATTGTCAAAAAAATTGTCATATCTAATACTTTTAATATCCTTTAGGTTAACTGAATTCAGATTTTCATTATGTAAATGTAAAGGATAGTTTAATCCCTCTGGCAATTTTCCAGTATCATTTCTATAAAGCTTAATTACACAGCAAGTAAAAACCACCTGATGAAAAAAAACTTTATTAGCAAAAGATTTCTCTAATAATTCTTTCATTAAAGAATCACTAAGTAATTTTTTTATGCTTATTTTAGTATTCTTAAATAAACCTTTTTTATTATTGACCAATACCATACCAACATTATAATAAGGAAAAATCTTTTCATTTGATATTGTTGTATTTACAAACATTTCATTTTTATAAATTTTCAAATAATTATAAGTTATCCTCCAAATCTGACTTCTTTTTTCTCCATATAAATCCCCAATGTTTTTCTTATCTACTGGATTAATATATACCCCATATTTATTGGGTAGTTTAAATGATTTAAAAATGTAGGTATCCACATCAACCCAAATATATCTTTCTTTACATATTTCTTCAAATTTAGATGCAGCAAAAATCTTATCAATGAATGGAATTGTTCTTAAATTAAAAGGAATTTCTACCTTAATAATATTCACACCCTCTATGCTAATACTTTTCTCTAAGGTTTTTGGAATAACTATATAAATTTCTATCTTTAGATTGTTCTTGATTGATTCAACAAGTGCTTTTCCTTGATTAATTTGCTCTTTGCATCCAATATAAAATCCAATTCTATACATGCTTTCACCTACTTTTATTTTATTCATGCTACTATTTCAAAATTAAGATTTGAGTCCTGCTCCACACATTGGAATTAAACAGTCACTTATGTTTCTATTTATGTCTTTTTGTTGTAAGTAACCAGCATAGGTAGCTGCTGTAGTGTGTTCAACGTATATACCTTTTTCAGCTAAAGCTTCTCTTGCTTCTAAAATTCTATTTTCAGGGGCAGTAATTATTTTTATAGCGTATTTATAAGCGTATTCTAAAATCTCTTCTCCCCGCTTTGGTTCTCCTATAGCTATACCTTCTGCCATAGTAGGTTTTGGTTTTATTTTCGCGGGCTTATTATCCCCGCTTATTATAGCTTTAGCTAAAGGAGCGCAGTTTTCACTTTGCACTGCAGTTATTTGAGGCATATTTTTAATTATTCCACTTTCAATAAATTCTTCTAACCCCTTGATTATTCCTATAAACAAGGTGCCGTTTCCTAAAGGAATGAATATATTTTCCGGTATTCTTCTCAACTGCTCATAAACTTCATAAATGTATGTTTTTGTCCCTTCATAAAAAATAGGATTGTATACATGATTAGCATAGTACTTTCCTTCTTTATCTACTTTTTCTCTACAAACATTGGCACAATTATCCCTTGATCCGGGTACTACACTTACTTTAGTATTATGAGATTTAATCATATTAATTTTTTTAGGTGAAGTTCCTTCCGGAAGAAATATTTCACAATCTATGCCCACTTTAGCACTGTATGCTGCTATACTATTTCCGGCATTACCACTGCTGTCCTGCAACACTGAATCTACTCCAATACTTTTACAGTGAGCTATTAGAACTGCCGCACCTCTATCTTTAAAAGATAGAGTAGGCATTAAGTAGTCCATTTTAAGTAAAACATCTTCATCAAACCGAATGATTGGGGTTCTTCCTTCTCCTAAAGATATATCTCTCCAATATTCTCCTTCTAAAGGCATAAACTTGCGATAACGAAATATACTCCATTCACTTCCATCTATTAAAGACAAATCAAATTTAGGAGGTTTAAAATCTAGTTTCCAGAGACCTCCGCACTGACATTTTGGCTTTCTTGTAGATATTTCTTCTTTTAATCCACATTTTGAGCATATAAAATTCATTAATCCCCTCCTGCTTTTTTTAACTACATAGTGTATTCTTCATATTAAATTATAAATTATTTTCTAAACTATTACAACGTATAGAGTTCCTGTTTCATTGACAATTTACATTTAAATGCATACAATACAATTAAATAAAACTACCAAGGAGATGGTAAAATGTCTAGCGTAGAAGTAAATAAAAAGGCACCAGATTTTGAAATTGAGGACTTTAAAGGTGATAAGTTCAAACTATCAGACTTTAAAGAAAAAAAGAATGTGTTAATTATTTTAAACAGAGGGTTTTCTTGACCTTTTTGCAGAAAGCATATGATGCAGTTGCATCAAGATTACGACAAATTTGTAGAAAAAGATACAGTAGTAGTCGCTATAGGACCAGACAATTCTGACAAATTTAAAGATTACTGGGAAGAAAACAATATTGAGTTTATAGGCGTTCCGGATGAAAATGGTTCAGTCTTAAAACTATACGGTCAAGAAGTTAAGCTTTTTAAATTAGGTCGTATGCCGGCACAAATGCTGGTAGATAAAGAAGGAATACTTAGATACGTGCACTATGGGCATTCAATGAAAGATATTCCGGAAAATTCTGAAATTCTAGATATTGTCGATAATTTATAGTTTTAATTTGATTAAAAAAGGTATTAATAAATTTTATTAATACCTTTTTTTAGAACTATTTATTGTACTTTTCCTTGATTTCTAAATATTTTTCTTTACCTAACTTAAATAGTCTTTTATCTTCTTCAGTTACAGGTTTAAGCGGTGGTACAGGGGAAGGTTTATCGTCAACCATATGTACCATTGTAAAAAATGCAGTTAATGCAGTTTTTGGTTCATCATAGTTTTCCATCTCGTGTACAACAATTTTAGTCATAACTTGAAGTGATGTACTTCCAACATAACAAACCTGAGCTATACATGTCACAATATCGCTTATGTTTATAGCTTTGTGAAAAACTATCTCGTCGATTCTTGCCGTTACAATACTACCTTTTGCATGTTTTGTTGCTGCTATTCCTGCTGTATTATCCATGATTTTTACGAGCTCTCCACCATGGGCCGTACCATGTTCGTTGCTAAGTCTGGGCTCCATGATTAAAGAACTTTCTGCTTTTGCAAAGGTTGTTGCGTTTTTTTTATTCATGCTCATAATCCCTTTCATTTATTTTTTATTCAATTATTTCTTTAACTCTACCCACTATGCCGTTTTCCAGTCTTACTTTTATACCATGATGGTGAGTAGCTGAGTTGGTGAGGATTTTCGTAACTACTCCTTCTGTTAATTTACCTAAACGTTGGTCCTGCTTTTGTACAACCTTTACTTTCGACCCTATTTTAATGTTACTTCGTTTTGTTCCTTCCATAATTACCTACTTTCTTTTTTTGAAAACTAAATTTTTAAATTTTAATTATATATATAAACTCTTGATAAATTTATCATTATATACTTTTTTTTTCAATTTGAGTACTTGCATAGGCGCAAATTAAACCTAATATAATTCCTCCCACAATATCTGAAGGATAATGTACTGTGAAATATATTCTTGAAAATGCTATCAAAAAAGCAAGAATAATATAGAACATTCTGAATTTAATCTTTTTTATAAATATTACAGTTGAAGCAGCAAAAGATGATGTCGTATGTCCTGAGGGAAATGAGTTTGGACTTAAATTTGAAATAACAGATTCAAACCCTTCATACTTCAAAAAAGGTCTCAATCTACCTACTGTAGGTTTAAGTATAATTTCGCCAAGAATCAAACCCAAAAGAAGAGCAAAAAGCATTATTATCCCTGTTTTTCTTGTGCTTCTTTTTATAAACATTATTACCGATATTATTATCCATACTAATCCCTTATTACCTATGGTTGTAAAAAAATATAGTATATGATCAATTATAGGATTGTGAACATGTTCTATTAAAAATAATAATATTTTTATATCTACTGCTTCAATGTAATCCACAATTTACTCCTTAGTTGCTACAGATTCTCTTTTTATCTTAGATAGTAAATCACAGTACTCGTTTTCAAAATGATCGTTATGAGCTTTTACATAACCAAATTCTACTCTTCTACTTTCACAAAGCTTTTCAAGTTTTAACCATTTTTTAATATTTTTAGCTTTTGTCCCGTTAGCAGTAAACCAATTGTTTAATTTCCAATGAATCATCCATTCTGTAATTCCCTTTCTCACATACTGAGAATCTGTCATAATTCTTACGTCACCTTTATACATCTCTAAAGCTTTTATCACTGCTTGAAGTTCTATGGAAGCAGAATCTTTTAATCTGCTTTTATACTGATGAGATTCATAGTTTCCATCTAAATCTTTCTTTAAAATACAGTAAGCTCCCTTTTCATGAATTTCATTATAGCTTCCATCCGTATATATTTCAACTAAGTCTTCTTTTTCAGACTTATTAATGACTTTTATATCTCCATATTCTTTTACTATTAAATTATTTTTGTTATTAAAAGCCCCAATATCTTTGCCATCGATAATAGAAAAATTTAATTTAAATCCAACATAATAGCTTTCTCTCTGTTTATTATGTAGAAGCTTTCTTAACTGATATTTGTTTTCTAAAAGGAATTTAGAAAGATTATTAGTTCCTTTTATTTCTAACCTTTTACTATCTATATTAAAGTTTATATAAAGAGATTGTATTTCATCACAAATTATAATTTTAAAAAAACTATCGTTTTTTTCTACTATCTCCATTTTTAATTGTTTTATAAACATTGCTAACACCTTTTCATAAAATTATTACTTTAAAATTAATTATAACATATTTATTAATAAAAGTGGATTGGTTCTCGCCTACTCAATACAGCTGTGGTATAGTAATAACAGGAAATGTAAAATATTATTGTCCTAAAGGAGGTAACATGACAGACAAACAGAAAAGTATTTTAGCTATGTTGATTTCCGCCCTTGGTTTTTCAATAATGGGTGTTTTTGTTAAACTTACTGGAGAAATTCCAGTTGCTCAAAAGGTTCTATTCCGTACTTATACAATTTCAATTGTTTCTTTTATTTTTTTAAAAATGTACGGTTTATCTTTAAAAAATATAAAGCATCATAAACTATTAATGCTACGATCAGCTTTTGGTACAATAGGTCTTTTGCTTAACTTTTATTCTTTAGATCATCTAATTTTATCGGATGCTAACGTGATTTTTAGATTAAGTACAGTTTTTGTGATAATTCTCTCTTGGATATTTTTAGGAGAAAAGATTTCAAGAAAACAGATGATGACTATTTTACTTGCTTTTATTGGAGTTATTTTTGTAATGAAACCTGAGTTTTCTATTAGATTAGTCCCATATATTATTGCTGTAACTGGAGCTTTTGCTGCTGCAGCTGCTTATACAACACTTCGACCCCTTGGAAAAGTGGTTCATCCTGTAACGGTAGTTTTTTATTTTGCTGCTTTTTCATCTATTGTTCTAACTCCTTATGTTTTTATAAATTACGTATCAATGACTGGGATCCAATTACTTTTTGCTTTTTTAGCAGGTATCGGTGCAGTAATGGGTCAGCTTGGAGTAACCATCGCATATAAATTAGCTCCTGCTCGTGACGTTTCTATTTATAATTATTCTGGGGTCGTATTTTCAGCCTTATTTAGCATCTTAATCTTTGATTCCGTTCCAGATGTTTTGAGTATTTTAGGATATATAATTATATTTGGTGCTTCATATTTAATGTACTACAATAATAGATAAAGGATATGTATTAGGTTATAATTAAATTGGAAATTAATTAGGAGGTCGCTATGAGAATTATAATATCCCCAGCAAAAACAATGAATATAGATGCTGATTCTTTAGACTATAATCAGCTGCCTGAATTTATTGAAGATACCAAAGTTCTACTTAAATACTTAAAGAATTTAAGTTATAAAGAATTAAAATCAATCTGGAAGTGCAGTGATAAGTTAGCAAAACTTAACTACCAAAGGATACAAGATATGGATTTACATAAAGGCTTAACTCCTGCAATACTATCTTTTGAAGGGCTTCAATATAAATATATGGGTTCTGGAGTTTTTTCAACTAAGGAATTTGAATATCTTGAGG
>CAZNLP010000058.1:0-11625 GCA_964574015.1 uncultured Clostridia bacterium
ATTGGTGCACCTAAAGGGAGTCGAACCCCTGACACATGCCTTAGGAGGGCACTGCTCTATCCGTCTGAGCTATAGGTGCATAAGCAAGAAAAATTTTATATTAATTTTAGTTATTTGTCAATTAGTATTACTCAACACAATCTATATCTTTTACATATGGTTTGATGTCTACGACTGTACTACCGTCTAATGCATCCATCCCTCTTACATAAAGGACATTTCCTTCTACTTTATCTAAGTCTACTATGTTAAAAGCTATTGGATTAGGTCTTGCTGGTGACCTGGTGTTAAATATACCTTTTACTTCTTTTTTATCATGAGGTGTTGTTGTCTGCAGTATGTCTCTTTTTGACTTATCAAGCCAATATAAGACTATTAGATGAGATCTTGTTTCTATACCTTTAAGCCCATCTTTAAATTCATCTAATATTTCAATCCTAAATTTGTCATTTCTATTTCTACCCTGACTGGGTGCATCTTTTCTCTCTTTGTAGGGAGAATGTACATATCCAATTGGTTTTAGTTCCATTCATAATCTCCTTATAAAAATATAGTTAAGAAAAATGTTATAGTTGCCAAGGAAAGTATATGCTGTATTACCACTATTTTAGAGGAAAATACAGTGTTTCCTTTATACTGTCTCGCTAAAATTACTATAATAGCTGCCGGAGGTAGTGCTCCATAAATTATAGCTACTCCTCTTGAAACAGTAGGTAGTTGTATAAAGTTTAAAATAATAAGCATAAGTATTGGTGATAATATAAGTTTTACAAAGGCACCGTAGTATATCATTTTATCATTTAATATTTCATTTTTTTTCACTAAGGCTAATCTTGACCCTATTATAAACATAGAGAGGGGTGTCGTCATATTTCCTAAGGTAATCAGTGTTGAATCAATTAAATCAGGTATTTCTATAGAAAAAATAAATACAGTTATACCAAAGTAAAGTGCTATCATTCCTGGATTTAAAAATATATTCTTTACCTCTTCTTTTCCAATTTTACTGAAAAAAGTTGATAATCCGTAGGTCCACATAAGTATTATTATAGGTATCGAGTACATTGAAGCAAAAAACAAACCTTCTTCTCCAAAAATTTGAAAAACTACAGGGTATCCCATGAAACCAAAATTAGTTATTACATTTCCAAATTTGAGAATTTTTTTCTTTTCCTTATCTTTTATTTTGTATATAAGTAAATAATTTACAGCAATTAAAATTACACTATGAATAACTGAGATTAAAACTATCTGCAGTCCTAATCTTAATTTTTCTGGCGTATAAGTAATATCGAAAGCTTTTATTATCAATCCAGGTACACAAATATAAAGAAGTATAAAGGTCAATGACTTCTCTACTTTTTCATTAATAATGTCTTTCTTTTTTAAAAAGTATCCTATTAATATTAAGATTCCCATCAATAAAACACTATTAATTATGACTCCTGTCATTTTTCCTCCTGTTATTTATAAAATATTCCCCTCAAGTATCTAAAAGCTCTTTCAAAAAATCCTGCCTTTTCAATATCTCTTGATGCTACAAGATTAACTGTGTCTAAATATTCATCTTCTACATATATTTCTACTTCACCAACTACCTCCCCTTTATTAATGGGTGCTTTATTCTCATAATTTTCGTAGTTAAAGATTTCTTTTATTTCTGTATCCTTCTTTACTAGGTGGTAGTAGTTGGTTTCAGGTTGCACTTCTAATATCATTTCTACAGCATTTGGTACTGATATAGTATCTACTAAATCATCTTTTGATAAAAGCTTCTCTTTTCCGTAGTCGTACATTCCGTATTCAATTAAATCTAGTGATTTTTGAATTCTATCCATATGAGATTTTGCTCCCATAACAATCGAAATAACTCTTCTGTTCTTATTGCTATCTTCTTCGTCTATAACCTCAGCCGTTGAAATTAGGCATAGTCCTGCTCTATCTGTATATCCTGTTTTTAATCCGTCTACAGCATTCATTTCTTCTAAAAGTGGATTTGTTGCTTCCTTATCATAGTTTCTTTCAGGTATCGCAAGTTTTTCTTTATCTGTCGTATTAGTAATTTCAGGGTATTCTTCAAGTACATATCTAGCAAGTTTAAACAAGTCGACCGTAGACATATAGTTTTGATCTGTTTCCTCAAGATCTATAGGCATTCCATTTGGATTTATAAATCTTGCAGTAGTGATTCCTATTTCTACTGCCTTTTTGTTCATTCTTTCAACAAAAGCTTCTTCTGAACCGGATACATGTTCTGCTATAGCTACAGCAGCATCATTTCCAGATACTATTAAAATTACATCCATCAGCAGACCAAGTCTAATATCTTCTCCTGAAGATAATCCAAAGGAACTTCCTTTCGTTGATGCTGCATGTTCACTTATTGTGACTATGTCATCAAAAGATACTTCTCCTTTTTCTACAGCTTCTCTTGCTACAAGATAGGTCATAAGCTTTGTTATACTTGCTATTTCTACTACTTCATCTGTATTGTACTCGTAAAATATTTCTCCAGTTTCAAAATCTCCACTTATGGCTGCTCTAATGTCGTTGCTTACATCAATATCTGCAAATACGGTGAATATATTTAATAAAGCTACAATTAATATAAATATAATAGATTTTTTTAATCTACTTTTCATTGCTTCCTCCAGTTTTTATTTTATAATGTTATTCTTTCTAAGCCTCCCATGTAAGGTCTTAAAACTTCCGGTACTGTAACAGAACCATCTTCATTTTGATAAATTTCAAGAACGGCAGCAAAAGTTCTTCCTACTGCTAATCCTGAGCCATTTAAAGTATGTATAAATTCTACTTTACCATCTTCGTTTCTATATCTTAGATTTGCTCTTCTTGCTTGATAGTCTTCAAAGTTTGAGCATGATGAAATTTCTACATAATCATCGTAAGAAGGCATCCATACTTCTAAGTCGTAGGTTTTTGCTGATGAAAATCCTGTGTCTCCTGTACATAGTTCCAACACTCTATATGGTAGTTTCAGTTCTTTTAATATATTTTCAGCAAAAGATGTAAGTATTTCTAAAAGTTCGTAGGATTCTTCAGGTTTAGAAAACATAACCATCTCTACTTTATCAAATTGATGGTTTCTAATCAACCCTCTTGTATCTCTCCCTGCAGATCCGGCTTCAGATCTAAAACAAGGGGTATAAGCTGTTATATACTCCGGAAGCTGCTCTAAATCCAGTATTTCATCTCTGTATATGTTTGTTAAAGGGACCTCTGCTGTTGGTATAAGATAAAAATCTTTTTGAGGTATTTTAAATACATCTTCTTCAAATTTTGGAAGCTGTCCTGTACCTATCATGCTGTTTCTGTTTACCATAAATGGTGGACTAACTTCTTTAAAATTATTTTTAAGGGTATGAGTATCAAGCATAAATGTAGTTAATGCTCTTTCAAGTCTTGCTCCCTGTCCTCTAAACATAGAAAATCTTGAGCCTGTAATTTTTGCAGCTCTCTCAAAATCAAGTATACCTAAATCTTCACCGATATCCCAGTGAGCCTTAGGTTCAAAGTCGAATTTAGTAGGTTCTTCCCATTTCCTTACTTCTTTATTATCTTCTTCGCTCTGTCCTACCGGTACATCCGGATTAGGTATATTAGGAATTCCCAGTAGTTCTTCTTGAATTAATTCTTCTACGTCTTTAACCTGTCCTTCCATTTCTTTTATCTCAAGGGATAGCTTTTTCATTTCATTTAAAATATCAGTTATATCTTTTCCCTCTTTTTTTAGAGCAGGTATTTTTTTTGATGTTTTATTTTGATGTGCTTTTTTTGCCTCGTATTCCTGTAAAAGTTCTCTCCTTCTTTCATCAAGAGATAAAGCTCTATCAATTGATAATTCCGGGTCTCTTCTTTTTAGAAGTTCATTCACAACATCTGGATTATTTCTTATTCTTTTAATATCTAACATGGTATCACTCCTTTTTTTAATTAAAAAAACTCTCTTCCCTTCAAGGGACGAGAGTTTAACTTCCGCGTTGCCACCCTATTTACTAAAAATAGTCTCTTAATAAGTTAACGCCTAAATACGTTTAGGTTGCTACCCCTAAAAGCTCAGAAATGGATTCAAAAACACATTACACTGGTTTTCACCAACCACCAGTTCTCTTAAGAAATATTGTTTTTTACTATTTTCATCAATGCTGTATTTTTTTCTAATATAGTATATTTAATTGATTTTGTCAAGTTACAGTGTTATTATAAAAGGTGATTAATTAAGTTTTTATATTCATTAATGAAATATATGAGGTGATAAAAATGAAGTATATTGAAACAAACTGGGATATACCCTATTATAATTTTGCTTTAGAAGATTATCTACTAAATGAAGCTGAAGAAGATGATTATGTATTTTTTTATATACATAAACCTTCTATAATAGTAGGTAAATACCAAAATACTATTGAAGAGGTAAATAAGGATTTTATTGACGAAAATAACATTATTGTAGCAAGAAGGCTTTCAGGTGGCGGAGCCGTCTACCACGACCATGGTAATTTAAATTTTTCCTTTGTTCATAAAGCTACTAAAAAAGACGTTAACAATTTTAAGAAATTTACTAAACCTGTAGTAGATGCTCTTCAAGAGTTAGGCCTTAATTCTCATCTTTCCGGTAGAAATGACATACTTATAGATGATAAGAAAATATCAGGGAATGCTCAATATTTTACAAATGATAGACTTCTTCATCACGGTACTCTACTATACGACAGCGAAATGTCTAATTTAGTTAAAGCTTTGAAAGTAAAAGAATTAAAAATTAAATCCAAAGGTATAAAATCTATTAAAAGCAGAGTTGCAAACATATCAGACTTTTTAAATAAAAAAATACCTATAGAAGATTTTAAAGAATATCTACTCAAATCTTTCTATGAATCTAGAGATATTGAAAAATACGAATTGGATGATAAGGCTCTTTCTTATATAGAACGAAAGGTTAAAGACAAGTATTCAACTTGGGATTGGAACTGGGGAAAATCTCCTAATTATGAAATACAAAAAATTGATAAATTTCCATTTGGTATTTTAGACACAAGAATAGATATAAAAAATGGAGTTATCAGTAAATGTAAAATTTACGGAGATTACTTTTCAAAAAAAGATATAGCAAATTTGGAAAACTCTCTTATTGGTTTAAAATATGATAAGGATGAGTTGTTGAAAAGTGAAGAAGTTGTTAAAATAAACGATTATTTTGATGACATAAAATATACTGATTATATTAATTATTTAATTTAAAAAAACCTTGAGGGTTGGCCTCAAGGTTTTTTAATTCAATCAATTCTATTATTCTGTTTCAGTATCTTCTGTATTTTCGTTATTTTCTATGTTCTCTAATACATCTTCTTCAACATTTTCTTGTTCGTCTTCTAAATTAATACCTTGTTCTTCCTGAAGTCTCTCAAGTAGTCTTTCAAGATCTGAAATATAGATTCCGTAGCTTGTCCAGTTACCATTTTTCTGAGCTTCTAAAGCATTTTGATAAGCTTCATTTGCTCTTATAATTAATTCTTGAATAGTTTGTTCAACTTCTTCTTCTCTATCTTGTTCTTCTTGAGGCGTTTCAGCTATATTTCCGAAAATTTTATCTAATGCTAATTCTAATGTAGTATCCATAACTATCTGGTCGCCGTAACCAACAATAACTCTTTTCATTTCCGGAAGACTGTTTGTACCGTTAGAAGATTGCAAGTATATAGGTTCAACATAAAGTAGTGAATCTTCAATAGGTATAATTATTAAATTACCTCTAAGTACGCTTGAACCTTCCTGTGACCATAGAGTCAATTGTGGTGATATCTCTGAATCCTGGTCAATTCTTGCTTCTATCATGTTTGTACCTGGGATATTTTCTCCCTTAGGAAATTTGTATATAAACAGTTTGCCGTAATTATCCAAGTCGTTTCCTCCAACCAACATTGCCGTCATATTATTCTTTCCTTTAGGAGAATATGGTACGGTTAAAAGAAATTCTACACTATCTCTATCTGGAAGTTTAAACATAACGTAGTTGGATTCTACGGTTTGTTCTCCATCCATATATTTTTCCTGTGATATATCCCAGTAATCTTCTCTCCCGAAAAATACATTTGTATTTGTCATATGATAGGTTCTGTAAAGTTCACTTTGTATATCAAAGAAAGTCTGAGAATATCTTGTATGAAATTCTATTCCTAAAGGCATATCTTCATATGGTTTAAGAAGATCTGGAAATATTTTATTGTATGTTTCTATTATAGGGTCATCAGCATCTGCTATATAAAAATCAGTGGTACCGTTGTATGCATCTACTACAGCCTTAACTGAATTTCTAACGTAGTTTAAGGTGCTCCCCTCTAAAGGTTGTGAATATGGGAAGTCCTCTGAGGTGGTAAATCCTTCTATTATCCAGTATAGTTTTCCATCATCTTGATTTAGAATTAAGTATGGGTTACCATCAAAATTTATAAAAGGAGCAATTTTATTTACTCTTTCCATAATATTTCTGTGAAGGACTATCCTACTTTCAGAATTTATGTTGTTAGATATTAATATTTGATAACTTCTTTCTCTCAATGAAAATAGAAGTTTGTTTAGTCCTGATAATTCTATTCCAGCTTCTCCTTCGTAAATAGTCATAGCATTTTCATTTCCCAATGGATAGTCGAATTCTTCTTCGTCTGTTTTGACTATTACGTATTCATTGGTTTTTTCACCGAAATATATTTCCGGTCTAGTAATGTTTAAATCTGTAGTTGTAGTAGGTGGTATATCTCTAACCATAAGAACCGGTTGTCCATCAGAACTTACTGCATTTACTGGAGACAGTGCAAATCCATACCCGTGAGTATATTTTAAGTATTGATTTACCCAGTTTTGAGCTTGGTCTACTAATCTTGTCTGGTCTAATTCTCTTCCTGAAATAAAAGTCTGTCTGTATTCACCGTTAATCATGTATCTATCTACATCTACATCATTAAATAGATAGTAAGGTCTAATACCCTGAATTTGATTATAGGTTTGTTTTATAGGCCTATAGTCGTTTATTCTTATATTTCTAATTATTTCAGGATTATTTCTTATATCCTCACTATCAAGTTCATAATCAATTGGGAAATCAATTTCTTCTATTTCACTTAGTTTAAATGCTTTTCTTGTAGATCTTATATTGTTTTGTATATACTGAGCTTCTTTTGAAATTTGATCTGGTTCTACTATAAAGCTTTCAACTAATCCTCCAGCTATAGTTCCAATTATAGATACTATTATTATTAATGCTGGAAATAATAATGCTGTTTTAAGTTTTCTCTTTCTTGCTCCAAAAAGAAAAGCTAAAGAACCTGCAACAGCTAATACAGCTGTTATCCTGTAAACATTTAAATCGATTAAAACGTCAGTATATCCTGCTCCAAAAACTGCTCCTCTTTCAGAGTAAAGTAAGCCATATGCTCTTAGCCATAGATTTATACCTATAAGAATCATTAAAATAAAACCAAATATAGAGATCTGTTTTATTATATTTGTAATCATATTTTTGTCTATACCTTCGAAGTTTATCTGGCCTTTTCTTCTCATATCTTCAAAATCTATTACTTTTTCATCTTCTTTTTGTTTCTTAACCTGTTTAGTTCCCATTACTAATATATTGTATAGTACAGTAACTACTATAAGAGCAAAAATTATTGTAATTGCTGTATTTAGTAAGGATGTGATAAGTGGTAGTTTAAAAACATAAAAAGATACATCGTTGTTAAATATTGGATCTGCATAATTAAAACTTGTTGAGTTTAAGAACTGTAATATTTCAAACCATAAGTTTGATACTACAGTAAAAGTAAAGAAAAAACTTATCAAAGCTGAGCCTAATTTAAGACCGATACTAAAGTTCTTCTTTGTTTTATCATCTGGTATTACACCAGTTTCTTCATAATATTTACTTTTTAATCTACTTGCATAAAAATAAAATACAATAAATACTATTATAAACAGTGGTATACCAACGAATAGTTGAGTTTTAATTTTAGTTAAAAAAGTTCCTATATATCCAAGTTCACCAAACCACTGATAGTTAGCTAAAAATGATATTATGCTACCAAAAGAGCTGATTACAGCAATAGCAATGAATACAACTAGTGCTATAAATATATTACCCTTTCCTTTAAATAAGTTCATATAAATAACCTCCTTTATATATATTTACACAGTTACTATCTATTTATTCAAAAATAGATAGTATAAACATTATACTATCTATAATATTAGTTTACAAACTAATTAAAATTAATATTTATCTAATTTTTCTTGATATCTTTTTTCGTAGTTTATTATTTTTCGTGTATATTCTTTATTTATAAATTCTGAATGAAATAAAAAATCTGCAGTTGCTCTATTCATCGCAACAGGAATATCATATAGAACTGCTATCCTAAGCAATGCCTTTACATCAGGATCATGGGGTTGGGATGTTAATGGATCCCAGAAAAAAATCATAAAATCTATTTTTCCTTCTGATATTTTTGAACCTATTTGCTGATCTCCACCTAAAGGACCACTTTTGTATGATTTTACGTTTATTTCTAATTCCTTTTTTATTAATTTAGATGTACTGCCAGTCCCAAATAAATTATGAATTTTAAGTTTATCTTTGTTTTCATTGACCCATTCCAATAGATCTTGTTTTCTGTTATCGTGAGCAATCAATGCTATATTTTTTGTTACTTCCATCTTTTTTTTACTCATAATAAACTCAACTACTTCTCTTATATTCTATTTTAAATTTTTCAAAAATTCTTTTTTCTATTCTTGAAACAGTAACCTGTGATATATTAAGCTCTTCACCTAACTGTTCCTGAGTTTTATCATCATATAAATATCTATTTTCTATAATTGTTCTTTCCAGTTTATTGAGTTTTTTCATTACTCTTTTTATGAAATCTCTATCTTCAACATTTTTGAAAGAGTCATCTTTTTCTCCTACAATGTCCATTAAACTAATATTATTGTCTTCGCTTCCTGTTTCATATTTTAAATCTAGAGATTTAGGGCTGTAAGCTTTACTTGCTTCCATCGCTTCTAAAACTTCTTCTTCTGTGCATCTTAAATAGTCAGCTATTTCAGCTGGTGTAGGAACTTTTTGGTCTTTTTGCATTAAATACACCTTTGCTGAGTTAACCTTTTTTGATAATTCCTGTATTCTTCTTGGGATTTTCATGGTCCAGGTTTTGTCTCTAAAAAACTTTTTTATTTCACCTAAAATAGTTGGTGTAGCAAAACTAGAAAATTCAAAACCTCTCTCTATATCAAACCTATCAATTGCATACAAAAGACCTATACTTGCTATCTGGTATATATCATCATAATCTACACCTTTGTTTGTATATTTTTTTGCAAGTATTTCGGCAATGTACATGTATTCATCAAATATTTTATCTCTGGTTTCTTTATCTCTTTTTTTAGAGTACTCTAAGAAAAGATCGTAATTTTTTATTTTTTTATTTCTACTCATAACATACCTTTATATAAGTTTATTTTTTGTTATGTTTATTTCATTATTTTTAATTAAAACATCATCAGCTAAACTTTTTATAATCATGATACTCATATCTTCAATATCGTAGTTAATTTCTTTTATATTAGTATCTAAAATACTTATACTAATTTTATCATTCTGTAAAATATATTTTAATTCTATAGGATTTTTATCATCTTTAAAATTTTTAATTAGGAATATACATACTTCAGATATAAGCATTTTAATATCTTCAAGAGCATCTATGTCAAATCCTATTTTTGAAGCTATAGAAGAAGTAGTTAGTCTTAAGGTACTTATATAATCAGATTTTTTTGGTATTTGAATTTTAATTTTCTCCATATTTCCACCTACTCAATCTCAAATACTTTTGTTAAACCCGTTATGTTAAATAGTTTGTATATATTAGGTTTAAGATTTTTTATAATAATTTTTTTATCATTTTCTTTTGTATTTTTTAGTAAGCTTATAAGTACACCTAGGCCTGTACTATCCATATACTCTATTTTTTCTCCATTTATTTTTATGTCTTTTTTTTCTTCAATTATTTTATTTATTTCTTTTTTAAATTCTTCTGAAGACATTATGTCTATTTCTCCTACCGGTGTAACTTCATAAACATCATCTACTACTTCTTTTTTTATTTCTAATCCCATAAAATCCTCCTTAAAAAATTACTTTTGTAGTTGAAACTACCTTATCTCCGCTACTCATCTTCATTACTTTTACACCTCTTGTAGCTCTTCCCATTGTTGAGATATCTTCTACTCCTGTTCTTATTATTATACCTCCATGAGTTATAATCATTATTTCATTATCTGAGTTTACAATTTCAGTACCTACTATATCTCCCGTCTTTGAACTTAATCTATAGGTTATTACACCTTTTCCACCTCTTGTTTGGTTTCTGTAAAGACTTGTTTTAGTCTTTTTACCAAAACCATTTTCTGTAATAAGAAATAGTTTTCTATCATCTTCTTTATTTATTGTGTTTAGAGATACTATTTCGTCATCTTTGGTTAGGTTTATAGACCTTACTCCTGAAGTATTTCTACCCATTGGTCTAACCTGTTCTTCATTAAATCTTATTGCTTTACCTTTTTTGGTTACAATTAGTAAATCTTTTTTACCGTTTGTTTTTTTAACTCCAATAAGTTCATCACCGTCTTTAAGCTTTATTGCAATTATTCCTGTAGTTCTATTTGTTTCAAATTCTTTTAATACAGTTTTTTTGATTTTACCTTGTTTAGTCTTAAAAATCAAATACTGTTCATTATCTTCTATTTTTTTAATAGGTATAACGGCTGTAACTCTTTCTCCTTGACTAAGAGGAAGTATGTTTATAATGGCCGTACCCTTAGCTTGTCTTTTTGCTTCAGGTATTTCATAGGCTTTTATATGATATGTTTTTCCAGTATTAGTAAAAAACATTAAATAGTCGTGGGTAGAAGTCGTAAATAAATCTATTACAAAATCCTCATCTCTTGTTTGTAGTCCCTTAATGCCTTTCCCACCTCTTTTTTGTCTTTTATAGGTATCCTCAGGTATTCTCTTTATATATCCATGATGAGTTAAAGTAATACATACATTTTCTTCTTCAATTAAGTCTTCTAAGTCTATTTCTCCTATATCAGCAATTATTTTAGTTCTTCTTTCATCACCGTATTTATCTTTTATTTCTTCAAGTTCTTCTTTTATAATATCTAAAAGCAAGGTTTCATCAGCTAAAATCGCTTTATAGCCTTTTATTTTTTCTAATAAATCTGAATATTCAGCATCTAATTTTTCTCTTTCTAAACCTTGAAGTCTTCTAAGTCTCATATCTACTATGGCTTTAGCTTGAATGTCGCTGAGTTCAAATCTTTTCATCAATTTTTCTTCAGCATCATTGTATGAATTTCTTATTATTTTTATTACTTCATCAATATTATCTAAAGCAATTTTAAATCCTTCTAATAAATGAGCTCTTGCTTCAGCTTTATCAAGGTCATATTGAGTTCTTCTGGTTACTACATCTTTTTGATGCTCTATGTAATGGTATATCATTTCTTTTAAGTTTAAAGTTTTAGGTTCTCCATTAACTAAAGCTATAT
>CAZNLP010000059.1:0-11354 GCA_964574015.1 uncultured Clostridia bacterium
TGCTCCTCCTTTCAGGTTAATCCATAGCCATAGCTATGTATACCATAGTAAGCATTGTGAATATAAATGACTGTAATACTCCAGCAAACATGTCAAAATATACATGCAGTACTGCAGGTATTCCAGCACTTAGTATCGGTGGTATCGATGATCCAAGTAATGATGTACTTAGACTTTCTAAACCTCCATATACTAAACTCATAATTACTAGACCTCCTACAATATTTCCAAATAAACGGAATCCTAGTGATATAGGGTTTGCAAGTTCACCTATAATATTTAAAGGTAGTAGTGGTGCTAAAGGTTCAGCAAAACTTTTTAAATATCCTCCTACACCTTTACTTCTTGCACCGTTTATATGAATAAGAACAAAGGTCATCATTGCTAAACTCATGGTAGTGTTAACATCTGCAGTGGGTGGTCTCATTCCAATTAGACCAATAAGGTTTGCAACTGCTAGATAAATTAGTAAAGTACCCATATAAGGTGCAAAACCCATCTTGTCCTCTCCCATAGTTTGAGCTGTCAAATTATTAATAGCGCTAACTGTAGTTTCAACTACGCTTTGGACTGGGCCCGGTACTTTTTTTAAATTTCTTGTGACCAAAATCGAGAAAATAATTAGTACGGCCATTATAAACCAGGTTACAGTTACAGTTTCAGTTACCTGTATGCCTGCTACTTCAAATACGACCGTTGGGCCAAAGCCACCTTCCATCAATTTTCCCCCTTTCTGCTGAATATTCTTTTATAATATTCTTTGTCGCTAAATAAATTAGTGACAAGGATTATTAACTTAATTAATACTAATCCTACTATTACCGCCAGAGCTTTTATATAATCAGCCTTTAAAGCTATTATTATAACTACTCCTGTGATACCAAATCTAATAAAATAATTAACCGTAGCATAACCCTGTGCTTTGTGAGGGCTCATTTCTACAGCTTTTTCCATAGTTTTTGCTAAAAGCATAAAATTTAAAATACCAATAGCACCACCAAAAATGTATCCGTAAAACCAGGTCATTGGTTCTTCAAAAAAAATGAATGCTGCTATTATTAAAATAACTAAAATAGTTATGGTTTTTTTTACTATAGAAAGCACTAAATCTACTGTATAGTTCAAAGGATCACTTCCTTTTGTCTTGGTCTCTAAGTCCTACCTTATATAAATTTAAAAAGGCAGCTCCTACTCCAATTATGATAAATATAAATAAAAAGATATTGTTTGTGCCTATAAGATTATCAAGAAATTTACCTAAGAAAAGACCTATAATAATAGGCACTATCATAATTATACCTATTTGAGTAATTAGTGCTAAGCCTTCCATAATTTTAAATTTATTTTTATCCAAAACATGCACACTTTCTCTTCAATATTGTTAATTATATAACAATATATATTTCTTTACAACGATTTTATGTTTATATTATACACTTTTTTGACCTTTTAATCTGTAACATAGTAAACATTATATAGATATTAAATGAAATTTTCAAATAATATTACAGGAAAACATTTTCATTTTATTATAGGAGCAGACTTTCGTCTGCCCCTTAGTTTTTAAGCTAAAAACTACATATCGATTATTATAGATTTTCATCTTTCAGCAGTATTTCTTTAATCCTTTGAGAAGATCTACCATCACCATAAGGATTTACAGCATTTGCCATTTTATTGTACTCTTTTTGATTATTTATTAGAGTATTTAATAAATTATAAATATTTTCTTCTTTTGTACCGGCCAGCTTAGCAGTTCCTGCTTTTATACCTTCAGGTCTTTCAGTTTCATTTCTAACCACAAGAACAGGTTTCCCTAAAGAAGGTGCTTCTTCCTGTATTCCACCGGAATCGGTAACTACTATATGACACTTGTTTATTAAATTAACGAAGGGTACGTAGTCGAGAGGCTCAATAAGGTGTATTCTTTCTTTTTTTCCTAATATTTCTCTTGCAATATCTCTAACCTTTGGATTTAGATGTACAGGATAAATTAATTCAACATTTTTATTTTCTTCAACAGCTTTTCTCACAGCATTAAAAATATTTTTCATAGGTTGTCCTATGTTTTCTCTTCTGTGGGCTGTTAATAGTATAATCTTTTTTGAAAAATCTATTGATTTTAAAAATTCATTTTCAAATTTATAATCATCGTCGGCTACTTTGAAAAGTGCATCTATAACAGTATTTCCAGTAATGAATATTTTGTCCTCCGGGTATCCTTCTTTCAATAGATTATTTTTTGCTTCTTCCGTTGGGGCAAAGTGGTAATGGGTTAGAACTCCAGTTAATTTTCTATTTCCCTCTTCAGGATAGGGAGACATCATATTCCCACTTCTTAATCCTGCTTCTACATGACCGATTTTTATTTTATGATAAAAAGCTGCTAAGGCTCCTGAAAACACAGTAGTTGTATCTCCCTGAACCAAAATAATATCAGGTTTAAATTCTTTAAAAATATCTTCAAGTCCTTTTAATGCTCTACAGGTTATTTGAGTAAGAGATTGTCCGTGTTCAAATATATCCAGGTCAAAGTCCGGGTCTATGTCGAATATTTCCAGTACCTGGTCAAGCATATCTCTATGCTGGGCTGTTACGCATACTCTATGATCTATTTTCTTTGATTTTTCAAGTTCTTTAACTACCGGTGCCATTTTTACAGCTTCAGGTCTTGTCCCAAATAAGCTCATTACTTTAAGTTTACTCTGCATATATCTTCCTTTCTTTAATTTGAATCATTGTCTTCATCCCCAGATGATTCTTCTTCAGAATTTTTTTTGGATATAAATCCTATTTTTCTTCCTGCAACTACTATAACTATAGAAACTGCAGCTATAACAAAAGTCCCCTCTAAAGGTTCCGAGTCAGTCAAATATATGGCTGCTGCCCCAAAGGCTATACTTACTATATATAAAATCAGTACTGTTTGTCTCTGGGTAAATCCTTTATCCAGTAGTCTATGGTGAACGTGACCTTTGTCGGCTTCCATGATAGGTTTTTTATTTCTAATTCTCCTTATTATAGCAAATAGGGTATCAAATACTGGGATTCCCAGTACAAGCATCATTATAATTATAGTAGCTGATGTTACAATTTTCATAACTCCTAAAATAGATATGACGGCCAGCATATATCCTAAGAATAAGGCTCCCGTATCTCCCATAAATATTTTTGCAGGATTAAAATTGTAGGGTAAAAATCCTAAAGATGCCCCGGCTACTACGGCAGTTTCTATCATTATGAAGTCAAATCCACTTATTGCCCCTATAAACATAAGAGCAGCTGCAGATATCCCTGCAACTCCAGACGCCAGTCCATCTATTCCGTCTATTAAATTAATTGTATTTGTTATTCCAACTATCCATAGTAGGGTAATTGGAATTGTTAGATATTCTAAGTATATGACATCGTATCCCGGTATAGGATTAGTAATGTAGTTTATTTTAGCACCACCGTATACTGCTATCAATGCTGCCAGTATCTGGCCGGCAAGTTTGATTTTTGGTGATATGTCTCTTATATCATCAATCAATCCTACTAAAAATATGATGCTTCCTCCGACAATTATTGATAAGGTTGTTTTATCTAAATCGGAAAAAACAAACATGGTAATAATTGCTGATGCATATATAGCCAAACCTCCTAAATAAGGTATAGGCTTTTTATGAACTTTTCTATCATCCTTTGGTACATCTAAAACATTTAGCTTAAAGGCTAACTTTCTTGCTATTGGTGTAAAAAGAAAGGATAACACAAAAGCAGTGAAAAAAACTAAATAATATTCATTCATGATTGCTCCTTTATTTTTGCGTTTTCCCGTTTTTTATTTATTCTGGTAGTTCATTATTTTATCAACTCTACGCTGGTGTCTTCCCCCTTCGTATTGCTCATCAAGAAAGGCTTTAACTATTCTTTTAGCTAAGTCTTTTCCAGTAGTCCTTCCTCCGAGGGCTATAACATTTGCATTGTTGTGTTTTTTGGCCATTTCTGCTGAGTACACATTTGCACAGAGAGCACATCTTACTCCCTTTACTTTATTAGCCGCTATAGAAATTCCTATCCCCGTTCCACAGAGTACTATTCCTATTGAATTTTTATCTTCTACAACTCTTTCTCCTACCTTTGTACCGTAATCTGGGTAATCTACTGATTCTTCGCTGTAGGTTCCTAAATCTTCAGTAGTGTATCCTTCTTCTTTAAGATAATCTTCTATGACTTTTTTTAATTCGTATCCTCCGTGATCGCTTCCTAAATATATTTTCATATTTATAATCCTTTCTTTTTTAATTTTTCGACAAGTTTTGTTATTTTTTTATAAAGGGTTAATGATGTTTTGTCGTAAATTTTTTGAGGCATACCAAAGGGGTCTTCAACATCTCTGTTAGCATCCTCTATATATTCACTTAAAGTATAAACTTTGTCTAATATGTACGGAGCTATTTGTCTCAACATGGTTTTATGACTTTTTGTCATTGTAAGTATTAAATCAAATTCTTCAAGAGTTTCTCTTCTGATAGAATTAGATCTGTATTTTGAGATGTCTATGTTCATCTTTTTTAAAGCTTTTACAGATTTTTCACTTACAGGAAGATTGTCCTCGGTTATTAAACCGGCGGATTTTACATCTTCTACATTTATACTGAGATTTTCTTTTTTTATGAGATCTTTTAGTATCCCTTCTGCCATTGGGCTTCTACATGTATTTCCCGTACAAACAAAAAGTATTTTCAATTTAATCACCACAATTTACAATATTTTGACCTGAAGCTTTGATTAATCTATTCATAATAGCTTTACCAAGTCCTTTTTCATCAAAACTTTCAGAAAGTATAACATCAACATTTAATTCGTCTGCTTTTCTTAAAGCTTTAAATATATTTGATGATATAGTTTTATAATCCTTTCTGCTTCCTAAGTTTAAAATAATTCCCTTATCATAGTAAGGTACGTTTTCTTTCGATGTCATTATAAGTACTTTCTTTCCTTCTTTTGTCATTTCTTCCGTTTTATTTTTAATTTTGTTTTTTACATTTTTTATATCTCCGGTAAAGAGAAAAAGCTGTGCTTTCGGTGAGTAGTGTTTGTATTTTTGTCCTGGTGATTTAGGGTTGATAATTGAACTTACCTGCATTAAACTTGGATCGTAAACCACATTTTTAATATCTTCTATTATGTCCTCCAGGGTTATACCTCCCGGCCTTAATATCATAAGAGGTGTGCTGTAAACATCTATAACTGTTGATTCTAAACCGATTTTGCAGCTTCCTCCATCTATTATTATATCTACCTTTCCATTAAGATCTTCCACTACATGTCTTCCTATTGTTGGAGAGGGTTTTCCTGAAGTGTTTGCACTTGGTGCTGCAACGGGAACACCGCTTTCTTCAAGTAGTTTTAACGCTATTGGATTGTTGGGCATTCTTACTGCTACAGTGTCAAGACCTCTCGTTATATAGTCCGGTAAATTTTTATTCTTTTTAAAAATTATTGTAAGTGGTCCCGGCCAATATTTATTCATCAGAATTTTTGCATTTTCAGGTATTTCTTCTACAAGTTCTTTAAGTTGGGATATATCCCATATATGAACTATTAAAGGGTTATCTGCAGGCCTTCCCTTTGCTTCATAAATTTTAGATAAAGTATCTTCACAGTAAATATTTCCTCCTAGTCCGTATACAGTTTCTGTCGGAAATACTACTGTTTTCCCTTCTTTTAATGCTTTTCCAGATTCTTTTATTATATTAATATCTATTTTATCTTTATCAAACTTATATATTTTTGTGTCTTTCATTGTCCACCTCATCAACCTTCATTATATATAAATTAGCTTCTTTTTACAATAAAAAACAGGTTCAACACCTGTCTTTTATAAAAAAGTAATAATTTATTTATTTACTGTATTTAGTTCTTTTTTATTATCATTTCCACTACCATATGCTTTCTTGAGAAGTGGCGGAGTAATTAATGTAGTAACTACCACCATAAGTATCGTTGATGTAAATATGGTTTCGTTTATTAAACCTAAGCTTCTCCCCAAGTTTGCTATTATTAATGCAACTTCCGCTCTTGGTATCATACCAAATCCTATTCTTAGAGCATCTATATTACTAAACCCTGAAATTTTTGCTCCGATACCGCTTCCTATGAGTTTACCGAAAACTGCAACTGCTATTATAGCTAAAGCTGGAAGTATAATCTCACCTATTCCAGCAAAAGATACCTTCAGTCCTATACTTACAAAAAATATAGGTGTAAAAACTGTGTAAGCTATACTTGTAATATCTTTTTCAACTCTTGTTGAAAAAGGAGTCATTGAAAATACAATCCCGGTAAAATATGCTCCTATTATTGCAGCTACTCCAAATTCTTCAGCTATAAAGGCTAGAACAAAACAAAAAATTAATGCAAATTCTGCAACATTTCTATTTCTAAAAAATTTAGAAGATATTTTGTTTATAAATGTTGTAAACAATCTTCCTGCAAATAATACTAATATAAAAAACACAAATATTTTTGCAACAACTAAGATTGTAGATTGTCCGTTATTCGGAAAAGCAAGTCCAACTGCTACAGTTAAAATAATAATTCCCAGTACATCATCAATGATAGCTGCTCCTAAATTACTCAATCCGGTTTTTGTTCTTATTTTACCGAATTCTCTTAGAGCCTGAACTGTAATACTTATACTTGTAGCTGTAAGAATTATCCCAGTAAAAAGCCCTTGATTAAAACCTCCACTTGGAAATAAAAGCATAGTTATGCCTATTCCTCCGGCTAAAGGTACTAGTACACCACCTATTGCTATTGCCGATGATGCTCCTGCAGATTGTTTCAGATCGTTCAGATCTGTTTCCATTCCGGCCAAAAACATTAAAAGTATAACTCCTATTTCTGAGAAAGAGTTAATAATTTCATTTGGTTCTATAATACCTAATAGTGCCGGACCCATTATTAAACCTGCTAATATTTGTCCTAATACAGCAGGCTGCTTAATTTTAACCATTATTAAACCGCCTATATTTGCTCCAATAAGCAATATGGCGATGTCTAATAAAAATTCTAAACTTTTGCTTTCCATTTTATATCTCCACCTGTTCCTTTTTGAACTAACTTCTATACTACTCCTCTAATATTTATTTTTCAACAGGGTAAATTTTACATTTTCTTAACAAAAAAATAAATCCTTATTTCAGGATTTATTTTTCTATTTTCTTAAGTTTTTCTGTCTGGTCTGAGGTTGTTAATGCATCTATCATTTCATCTAAATCACCGTCGAGAAATGCATCAAGCTTATATAATGTTAAGTTTATTCTATGATCGCTTACTCTTCCCTGAGGAAAGTTGTAGGTTCTGATTCTTTCTGATCTATCTCCGGAACCAACCTGACTTTTTCTTGCTTCAGCTTGTTCGTCATCCTGTTCCTGCTGGTATTTGTCATAGAGTCTTGCTTTTAATATTCTCAATGCTTTATCTTTATTTTTATGTTGAGATTTTTCATCCTGACAAGATACCACTAAGCCTGAAGGTTCGTGAGTTAGTCTTACTGCAGAATCTGTAGTATTAACACTTTGTCCACCGTTTCCTGATGATCTAAATACATCTACTCTAATATCGTTCATATCTATTTCTATATCTATATCGTCAACTTCCGGCAGGACGGCTACTGTGGCTGAAGATGTGTGTATTCTACCACTGGACTCTGTATCCGGAACTCTTTGCACTCTATGTACGCCACTTTCGTATTTGAGTTTAGAATAAGCTCCTTCTCCTTTTATCATGAAAATAACTTCCTTGTATCCGCCAATTCCCTGATCGCTGATACTCATTATTTCGTTTTTCCAACCCTGTCTTTCCGAATATCTGGTGTACATTCTAAATAGATCTCCGGCAAAAAGACCGGCTTCATCTCCTCCTACTCCTGCTCTTATTTCAACTATAACATTTTTCTGGTCGTTTGGATCTTTTGGAATAAGAAGAAATTTCAGCTCTTCTCTAAGTTTTTCTTCCTGTTCATTTAGCTCTTTTACTTCTTCTTTAAGCATTTCTTTGAAGTCGTCATCAAGTTTTTCTCTTAACATTTCTCTATCTTCTTCTAAACTTTCCGATACTTTCTTAAACTCTCTGTATTTTTGAACTATAGGTTCAAGATGAGCATGCTCTTTAACAAGCTTTTGCCATTTTCTACTTTGATTTATAATTTTTGGGTCTGATATTTTTTTGTTTAATTCTTTATATTTGTCTTCTAAAAAATCTAATTTTTCTAACATATTACACCTCTAATTTTTCTTAATCTAATTTATTATAATATCCTATGACGATTCTATCTTTTTTTGCTATGTCTTTTTTAACTTCTACTTTTTTAAATCCTTCTATTTTCTCCATAAGATCTTTGACTTCTTCAGCTTGATCCCAACCTATTTCCATTATCAGTACACTTTTATCGTCGAGATGGTTAGGTATGATTTTTAGTATTTGATTGTAGAATCTAAGTCCACTTTTTCCACCGTCTAAGGCGTTTTTTGGTTCGTATCTGCTTACTTCTTTTTGAAGCTTTTCTATATCTTCGCTTCTAATATAAGGAGGATTCGACATGATTATGTCGTATTTTTCATTTGGAAAGTCATATCTTTCCATAAATATATCCCCTTTGACAATATTAACATTGTCCAGGTCATTTAGTTCTACATTTTTTTTAGCTACTTCTACAGCCTTAGGATTAATGTCTACTCCAAGAACCTGAGCATTTCTACAGTAGTATCCGAAGCTTACTGCTATGGCTCCGCTTCCTGTACCAATATCTAAGGCTTTTATCTTTTCAAAATCAAAATAATCTGATTTAGCTATTTTTATAGCGTTTTCTACAAGTACTTCAGTATCTGATCTTGGTATAAGTACATCTTCATCTAAGTAAAAGTTGATTCCCATAAATTCTTGATTATGTACTATGTACTGTATGGGATAACCTGTGTTTCTTTTTTTTATTAATTTTATGAATTTTTCATATGTTTCTTTTTCTACTATATTTTCTTCATGAGTTATTAAAAAAAGTTTGTCCTTGTTCATAAGATAGCCTAATATCATATAGGCTTCTAAAAAAGGATTGTTGTATTCCCTTTTTTTTAGTAGTTTGATTCCCTCGCTGATAGTTTCTTTTATTGATTTAGCTACCACTTATCATCATCCTTGTTTTCAGGTATTACTTTTTTCATAGCTGCTATAGCTACCTCGAGCATAGAATCATCCGGTTCTTTAGTGGTTAATTTTTGAAACAAAAATCCCGGCTTTGAAGCTATCTTTGCAAACAATGTATCATCATTTCTTCCTACATACTTATTTACTTCATAGGCTATACCTGCAATAACAGGAAGCATAGCCAGTCTTATTACTATCCTTGTTAGAGGACTTGGCCATCCGAAAAATGAAAATACTACTATACTTATGAGAAGTACGTTCACTATAAATGAAGTACCGCACCTGGGATGTAGAGTTGTGTATTTTCTTGCATTTTCTACTGTTAATTCTTCCATATTTTCATAGCAGTATATAGTTTTATGTTCAGCTCCATGATACATAAATACACGCTTTATGTCTTCAAGTTTAGATATATAGTAAACATATACTACGAACAATCCAACTCTTATTATACCTTCTATAAGATTTAAAATTATAGGGCTTTGTATAAAGCCGCTTAAAAAATTGGCTATCAAAGAAGGTCCTATTATAAATACACCTATTGATATCACTAATGCTATTACAACAGAAGCATATATAATAGCCGAATCGGCTTTGTCTTTAAATATTTTTCTTAAAATTTTGTCTAATGCATCTTCCTCTATTTCATCTTCATAGAATTCTGCAGAGTACATGAGTTCTTTTACTCCTGTTACCATTGCATCTATCAAGGCTAAACTACCTCTTATAAAGGGTTTGTTTGCTAAACTATTTGTAAATAATTGTTTTGTTTTCTTTGTTCTAACTGTTATTTCTCCATCAGGTTTTCTTATTGCAGTAGCGATGTTGTTTGGTCCTCTCATCATTATACCTTCAATAAGGGCCTGACCACCTATGGTGGTTTTTCTTTTTGTTTTTGTCATAATTTCTCCTAACTATATGGTATGCATTATGCATATCCATGAAAAAACTGTACTCTGTCAATCTCCCGGTTTCATACTTAAAGAAAATATTTTGAGATTAGATAAAGGTACAGTATTTATACGCATTTCTCTACTTATATATTAACACTTGTTCTTCTTATATACAATTACAAAAGTATTAAATATAATACCACATAATTGCTATTTATTCAACCTTGATTTCCGTGCTCTGTAGAGCATAACAGTCATAATTAAAATCACATACAATGTTATACTTCCAAAGGTAATTAGGTAGTATATAGGATTCCCAGTTTTAAATCCTATTATAGGTTGGCTAAGAGCTACCATTAGAGGTATGCCTAAAGGAGCTGCTATAGCACTTCCCAAAACCAAGTCTTCAGCTACCTCCGACTCTAGATTTGGATCTAATCCCCTCAAAAGTGCTAATCCTGTTGAGGCAGTCCCTGTGAGCATTCCAAACATAGCAAGAGAGTAAAGTCTGTGGTTGTTCTTAAAAGCTTTTTTAGCAAAAAATGTAACAAACAAGAGAGTTCCTACAGCTCCAATGAGACTTATTAATACCAAAAGCTGCCAGTAGTCTTTTATAGTCTGTATAGATATTGCCATTACCGATGAGGTTATCATTATATTGAATGATAGAGAGGATATGTTGTGCATAAGATAACCATCCGTTAATTCAAGGGTCCTAGCATTCTTTCTTTTTTTCAGGTAGTGAAATAAGTTTTTAAGTATTATTGCTACTATTATTCCAAATAAATAGTTGAAACCTTTTACTAAACTTCCTATGGTTGAGCCTATTTCTCCTAAATTATTCAAACCTTTTATCATATACATCATAACTATATATGTTAGGAGGTATACTCCCGCAACTAAAACAACTTGAGTTGTCAGCATATCGAAGAAATTTATTTCAGAAACTGATGTAATCTTATAGTTTTTGCTGTTAATTCCGCCTATATTTCTAAGGCTGTAGCTTTTATCTCCGTATTTTCTACTGTAGTAATTCAAAAGACCTACTCCTATGAGTCCTCCTACTAAAAATCCAACTGTAGCAAGGGTAAGTCCATACTGAGTTGTATATCCAAGATTTAAAACTTCTTCCCATGAAGAGCCTATAGCTGTAGCAAATCCAGGTCCCTGTCCAAAGGCTAAAGGAAGCATTAATCCTAATCCAAAAAATAAATCAGGCATAAAAGTGTTTATCATAATAAACAATAAAATCATTCCAAGTACTGCTTG
>CAZNLP010000060.1:0-11307 GCA_964574015.1 uncultured Clostridia bacterium
AAAAGAAAGATAATATTAATTTGAAAGGATATATTATGAAAGAAGATAATAAAAGAAATGTTTATATAGGAAACACAGATATACAGGAAGCAATCAAAATGTATTCGGAAAAATTAAATATAGATGATAAACCCAAATGGGAGAATGTTAAGTCCTGGGAAGGTTACGGAAGAATAACCTGGGAAGGAGTCTTTGCAAAGTACTCTTCTCCTAACTACAATGCTTCAGCTATGGACGGGATAGCGGTTAAATATAAGAAAACATTAGAAGCAGCAGAAACTAATCCTGTAAGATTAAAAAAAGATGAAGATTATAAGATTATAGATACGGGAGATCCTGTAAAAGAACCCTTTAAAAGCGTTATAATGATAGAAGATGTGGTAGAAATAGACGAAAATACAGTAGAAATAATATCCCCAGCTTTTCCATGGCAGCATGTTAGACAGATAGGAGAAGATATAATAGCGGGAGAAATGATAGTACCATCCAAACACAAACTTCGACCTGTAGATATCGGAGGTATAATCAGTGGTGGAGTAGAAGAAGTAAAGGTATATCAAAAACCAAAAGTAGGAATAATACCTACTGGTACTGAAATTGTTGATCCGGGAAAAGATCTTGAAGAAGGAGATATAATAGAATCCAACTCAAGAATATTCCAGGGACTAGTATTAAATTACGGGGGAGAACCTATCAGATATGAACCTGTAATTGATGATTACGAACTCATAAAAAAAGCAGTATATAAATCTGTAGAAGAAAATGAAGTTACAATTATAAATGCAGGATCTTCTGCTGGAACAGAAGATTACACAAAGGATATAATAGCAGATCTTGGAGAGGTAGTAATCCACGGATTGGCAATAAAACCTGGGAAACCTGCAATTTTAGGAATAGTAAAAGGAAAACCTGTAATTGGTATTCCAGGATATCCGGTATCAGCCTACTTCGTATTTGAAAATATTGCCCGGGAAATAATTAAAAAGTATCTGGGAGGACTAAAAGAAGAAAAAAGATATACAAAAGCAACCTTATCTAGAAGAATAGTCTCAAACTTAAAGCAGGAAGAGTACGTTAGGATAAAACTTGGAAAAGTAAATAACAACATAATAGCTACACCTTTAAAAAGAGGAGCGGGAGTTACGATGTCTCTAATAAATGCCGATGGTGTTCTTACAATACCAAAAGAGTATGAAGGCATAGAAAAGGGAGAAACAGTTGAAATTGAGCTTATGACTGACATAAAAAATATTGAAAATACGATTGTATCAATAGGAAGTCACGATTTGATTATCGATCTTATTAGAGATGAACTGCACAGAAAACATCCAAAATATTCGGTATCCTCGGCACATACAGGAAGTATGGGAGGTATAATGGCACTGAGAAATGGTGAAACCCATATAGCTCCAATTCATCTATTGGATGAGAAGTCGGGAGAATACAACGAAGCCTTTATCAAGAAATACTTTAAAGGCAGGAAAATAGCTTACATTAAAGGTGTGAAAAGACAGCAGGGATTAATAGTAAAAAAAGGAAATCCTAAAAACATAAAAACCTTTAAAGATATTGAGAAGGAAAATGTGGTATTTATAAATAGACAGAAAGGTTCAGGAACAAGAATATTAACGGACTATCTAATTAAAGAAAATAATATGGACAGAAACAAAATAATCGGTTACGATAGAGAAGGTAATACTCACATGGCTGTATCCTCTTCTGTGGCATCAATGACAGCAGATGTAGGAATAGGAGTTTATTCTGCAGCTCAAATAATGGGAAACGATTTTATAAAAATTACCGAAGAAGAATACGATTTTGCTCTGGATGCAAAACAAATTGAAGATAAAAAGATGCAAAAATTTATAGGTATCCTTAAAGATAGAGAATTTAGAAGTAAATTAGAAAAATTAGGTGGATATAACACTGAATCTTCCGGAGAGGTGGGAATATATGAAGGATAAATTTGAAAGAGAGATTACTTATTTAAGAGTTTCTGTAACGGATAGATGTAACCTAAGATGTAAATACTGTATGCCTCCTGAAGGTATAGAAAAAAAGAGACATCAGGATATATTATCACTTGAAGATATATACAGGATAATAAAAGAATCAACGAGATTAGGTATAAAAAAAATACGATTTACTGGTGGAGAGCCTTTAGTAAGGATGGGACTACCAAATCTTATAAAAAATGTATCTAAGCTTGAAGGTATAAAAGAAATAACTATGACGACTAATGGTATACTTCTGTCTAAATATATAAAAGAATTAAATGAAGCGGGATTAAATAGAGTGAATATAAGTTTAGATACTCTTAAACCTGAAAGATACAAGGATATTACAAGAGGTGGAGATTTCAATAAGGTTATCGAAGGAATAAAATCAGCTCAAGAATACGATATGAAGCCTATAAAAATCAACACAGTCTTAATGAAGGGATTCAACGATGATGAAATTGAAGATTTTGCTAAATTAACAGTAAATCATGATATCATAGTAAGATTCATAGAGTTAATGCCTTTTGGAGAAAATCATTCATGGACTAAGGGGAAATATCTGAGTAATGAACATGTTCTTGAAAAAATTGATAATCTTAAAGAAATTGATTATGAAAAGGGTAGTCCGTCAAGATATTATAAAATTAAGGGATCAAAAGGAAAAATAGGTTTGATTAATCCAATAAGTAGACATTTCTGCGCCACATGCAACAGGATTCGACTTACGGCTGATGGAAATATAAAACCATGTCTCCATTCAGATTTAGAAGTTGATATGAAGAAATATCTCGATAGTGATGAAAATATTTACAAAGGATTATTAAAAGCTATTAGAAAAAAACCTTCTAAACATCATATAAATGAAGAAGGATACAATCCTATTAAAAGAGATATGAATAAAATAGGAGGTTGATTATGAACAACAAAAAATTAACCCATTTAGATGAAAAGGGAAGACCTAAAATGGTATATGTTGGAGAAAAAAAAGATACAGATAGAGAAGCTGTAGCATCTGGTAAGATATTTCTTTCAAAGGAAACCTACGACAGATTAAAAAAAGGAGACCTAAAAAAGGGAGATGTTTTATCTACAGCACAAGTTGCCGGTATAATGGGAGCAAAAAAAACAAGTGAAGTAATTCCTATGTGTCACAATATTTTTATAACTGGTGTAGGAATGGAATTTAAATTAAACGACAAAGAAAATTCAGTAGAAATTATAAGTACAGCAAAAACCACAGGAAAGACCGGCATAGAAATGGAAGCTCTTACAGCGGTATCTATATCAGCTTTAACCATATACGATATGTGCAAGGCTGTGGATAAAAACATGGTGATTTCTGATATCAAGTTAATAAAAAAAACCGGAGGAAAATCCGGGACATACATTAGAGAGGAGTAGGCTACATATGGAAGGAAAAGTAATAGCTGTAAATATAAGTGATAAAAAAGGAGTTACTAAAACGCCTATAGAAGAGGGAAAATTCATAGAAAATTTTGGCTTGGAAAATGACGCTCACGGTGGAAACTGGCATAGACAGGTGAGTCTCTTAGGAAACGAAAGTGTTGAAAAAATGAAGGAAAGTCTTAAAAACAAAGGATATTCCGACTGTAGGGGAATATTTGCAGAAAATCTAACTACGGAAGGTATGATACTTTACGAACTCCCTGTTGGAACAAAGATGAAAATTGGTGAGACTCTACAAGTAGTAACTCAAATAGGAAAAGACTGCCATGACGGATGTGCTATAAAAAATCAGGTAGGTAAATGTGTTATGCCGAGAGAAGGAATATTTACAAAGATTTTAAAGGGAGGTTACATTAGACCTGGAGATAAAATTAAAATATTGGAAAAAAATGAAGATTAATAATAATTTAATTGAATATTTTGCCAATATATACTATTATTTACTTTATATAAACAAGGAGAATTATAATGAACAGATTTTTGAAAACTTTTATAATTAGCATAATAATATTCCTTTCTTTTGCAGGTAATATAGTATATAACCAGTACGATATTTATGTAAAAAGCTACGAATTTACCCCTATATATAGTGATGGATGGCTAAGCGAAAGCAATCCAAATAGAGGTGATGATAAAAATCCATCACCTGAGACCTTAATAGAAAACAGCGGAAGGATAAATTTTCTACTTGCTGGACTGGAAGGACCAAGAACGGATACAATAATATTTATAAGTTTTGATCCAAGAACAAACCAGCTGGACTTAGTATCCATACCGAGAGATACCTACTATTACAAAAAAGGTTTTTGGGAAGACTTTGACTACTATCCAAACCATAAAATAAATGCTCTTTACGGAAATAAAGGTGTAGAAGGATTAGAACAAGCCGTAGAAGATATAGTTGGAGTTGAAATAGATAACTATGCTACTATAACCTACAATGGCGTTAGAGGAATAATCAACTCCTTAGGAGGAGTAGAAATTAATGTTCCATTTGATATGTACTACGAAGATAAATGGGATGATCCACCTCTAATTATAGACATTAAGGCCGGGGAACAGGTATTATATGGAGAAAAGGCGGTACAGTTTTTAAGATTTAGACAAAACAGTGATGGGAGTGTTAAGTACGGAGATATTCAAAGAATAGGAATGCAGCAGAAGTTTATGAAAGAAGTTGCAAAAAAAGCATTGAGTTTTAAACTTCCTTTAATAGTGGATGATATATTTAGACATGTAAGAACAGATGCTAAGCTAAGTGAATTCTCAAAATATGCAAATTTAGCTGTAGGTCTGGACTTAGAAAATATAAATTTTTATACTATTCCCGGAAAGGATGAATATATACAGGGAACTTCCTTTTTTGTAGTAGACTTTAAAGAAACAAGACAGTTAATATACGATATATATGAAATACCTTACGATGTTGAGTAACAAGCGTAAGGTATTTTTATTTATTAATCCTCAGCACATTCTGAATCGTTGCCTTTAAGTATATCCATACCGTGAGTTAAAGATTTTAAAAGATATTCCATTGATTCTCTTACAGCTTTTGGACTGCCGGGCATGTTAATTATAAGGGAGTTTTTTCTTATACCGGAAGTAGCTCTTGAAAGCATAGCTTTTGGAGTAATTTGAAAGCTAAAATTTCTTATACCTTCAGAGATTCCAGGGGTCTCTTTATGAATTACTTCTTTGGTAGCCTCCGGAGTTACGTCTCTTTTTGAAAACCCAGTTCCACCTGTAGTTAAAACTAAGTCTATATACTTGTTATCTATCATATCTATTATAGTATTTTTAATCTCTTCCTTTTCATCTGGTACTATAACATATTCTGTTACTTTATAAACTTCTTTTTCTATTATTTCTTTTATAGTTTGTCCACTTATATCTTCTCTTAAACCTTGAGAGCCTTTGTCGCTTGCGGTTATGATACCTACTGTATACATATAATCCTCCTTGTTTTTTATTAATTTTAAGTTTATACCATTTATATCAAAACAACAAGTAGAAGGTATTGAAATTTTTTCTTAAGATGTATATAGTATATATAAATGTAAAATTTAGAGTTAATTATTAAGTTTATATAGGAGGACTTAAATGGGAAGTATAATAGACAGAATAATACCGATGCTTCTGACATTACCGGGAATTTTAGTTGCAATTTCAATTCACGAATACGGTCATGCATTGGCAGCATATAAAATGGGAGATAATACAGCAAAACTTCAGGGAAGATTGACATTGAATCCTTTAAAACATCTTGATCCTTTAGGATTTTTGTGTTTATTAATTTTTAGATTTGGTTGGGCTAAGCCTGTTCCGGTTAATCCAAGGAATTTTGGAAATCCAAGAAGAGATGATATTATTGTATCTCTTGCCGGAGTAGGTATGAATCTTCTTACCTCCATTATATTTATATTTATAATGAAGTTATCCTTTCAATCAGGACTACTCAGTAGTATAGGATATGGTGGACAAATATTAGCTAATATGTTGTATTATGCTGCATACATTAATATAGGATTAATGGTATTTAATCTTTTACCGATACCACCTTTAGACGGACATCATGTAGTTCAGGATATTATAGGATACAAGGCAGTGAAATTTTATCATGAATATGCTCAGTATATAAGAGTAGGGTTGATAATACTACTGATAACAGGGTTTTTAGGAAGATTCATAATACCTGCAGTAAGCGGTATATTTAATTTGTTGTATAATCTAATAATGTAATAAATCGAGAGGTGAAAAAATGATTAGTAGAAAAATAAAAAATATGAATCCATCGGCAACAGTTGCACTAACTTCAAAAATTGCAGAACTACAGAGAAAGGGAATAAATATAATAACCTTTAACGTAGGTGAACCGGATTTTAAAACCCCAATTAATATTAGAAACAAGGCTAAAGAAGGTTTAGATTTAGGTTTAACTAAATACACTCCAGCACCGGGAACTATAGAACTAAGAGAAGAGATATCGAAAAAATTATACAGAGATAACAATATAGAATATAACTACGATGAAATAATAGTATCTAACGGAGCTAAACAGTCTTTAATAAATACGCTTATGACATTATGTAATGAAGGGGATGAGGTTATTATTCCTTCACCTTTTTGGGTTAGTTACATTGAAATGGTAAAATTAGCAGATGGAGTTCCGGTTGTAGTAGAAATGGATGAGGAAGATAATTTCGATTTAAATACTGAAAAAATAAAAAAGCATATTACTGATAAAACAAAATGTATAATGATAAATACTCCTAATAATCCAACGGGAGCTGTATACAGTAGAGAAAGGTTGGAGGAAATAGGAAAATTGGCCGTCGAAAAAGATCTGTATATAATAGCAGACGATATTTATGAAAAACTTATCTACGGTGGAGAAAAGCATATATCTATAGCATCTTTAGGAGAAGAAATAAAAAATAGAACGATATTAATTAATGGGGTTTCAAAAGCCTATGCAATGACAGGATGGAGAATTGGATATGCAGCGGGACCTAAGGAAATAATAAAGGGGATGACAGCCCTTCAAGGGCACATGACATCAGGCCCAAATACAAATGCACAATATGCTACGGTAGAAGCACTTAAAAATAGTGAAGAATCTATAGAAGATATGGTTAAAGAATTTGATAAAAGAAGAAAATATTTAGTTAAAAGACTAAACAGCATAGATGGAATCAAGTGCAATACTCCAAAAGGAGCTTTTTATGCTATGCCTAATGTTAAAAGTTTTTTTGGAAGAAAATTCAATGATAGAGTTATTAATAATTCAACTGACTTAGCAAACTATCTACTTGATGAGGCTAAAATTGCTGTTGTGCCTGGAATTGCTTTTGGAATTGAGAATAATATAAGAATAGCATATTCGAATTCTATTAAAAATATAGAAAAAGGTATGGACAATATGGAAGAAGCATTGAAAAAACTAATATAAAAAAAGTGAAATTAAAAGAAGCGAGATTTTATAAAATCTCGCTTCTGTCATTTTAGCATGTGCTTGCAGGCATTCCTTTAGGTGAAATAACAAAACCTTTTCTAATAAAGCTGTTAACATACTCTATGTTGAAGCCTTTGTATCTATCTAATTCTTTTCCTGCTACAAATTTAATTCCGTCTATTTCTTCAATGTAGTCATTATCTTTTTGTTCGTCCAGAACAAGTCCCAATGAAGGGCCACCTCAACCAAAGCCTGCTATATTAACTCTGATTACTTTTTCATCTGATTCTTGTTTTTCAATTATTTTTTTGATTTCTTTTAATGCATCTTTTGTTGCTTCTATAAACAAATTGAACACTCCTTTTTTATTTTAATTTATTTTAACATGTTATACATTGCTTCCATCTGTTCGTAATTCATCATACCTGGATAACCTGTTTCAACTGTACCGTCGCTGTTGATTCCTATAGATAAAGGAAGTCCATTAGCGCCGTATGCTGAAGCTGTCCTACCTTTTGGATCAAGAAGTATATTTAAGTCTACATCTGTATTATTTTCTAGAAAGCTATTTATTTTTGATTCGCTTTCATCAACATTTACAGCTAAAACTACTAAATCATCACTATATGTATCTGCAAGTTTTGTTAAATCCGGCATTTCTTCCACGCAGTATGGACACCATGTAGCCCAGAAATTAACAATAACTTTTTTTCCTTGAAATGCGTTTAATTCATAAGTTTCTCCATCAATACCCTCAAGTTCAAAGTTCGGTGCATTAACCGGCTCTTCTTCTTCCTCAGTCTCTTCAGATTCTTCTAAAGGTTCTTCTACATTATCCGAAGGTTCTTCTAATGGTTCATTTTCAGATGAAGAACATCCTATAAGTAATGTAAAGGATAGTGCAATCAAGAGAAATAATACTATATATTTTTTAATCATATTCACCACCTATTTACAATAATATACTGTTGAAAATTGTTAATTTATTCAATGTTATTAAGATACCCAGTATAATTAGAATTATTCCGCCTATTCTATTTAAATAAAGACTGAATTTTTCTATTTTATCTATATACTTTGTAAAATGACCCAATAATAATGAGGTTAATATAAAGGGTATAGATAATCCTAATGAGTAAAAAGACAGTAGAACTATACCTTCCATAACAGTACCCTGACTTCCTGCAAATATTAATATTGATCCTAAAACTGCTCCTATACAAGGAGTCCAACCTGCACCAAAAGCCATTCCCATAAGTGTAGAACTAATTAAATTATTTTTTCTTTTAGGAGCTTTAAATCCATGCTTTCTACTTAGAAATCCAATTTTAATTACTCCCAACATATAAAGTCCGAAAAATATAATAAAAAGACCACTTATAGTTCTAAATAAAGATAAATTTTTATTTAAAAAACTTCCTAAAAATGTTGCTGAGGCACCGAGTATTATAAAAATGATACTGAAACCTAAAACAAATCCTATAGTTCTTGTTAAGTTAATTTTTTTGAAATTGGAGTAGTTGTTGACATTACCTCCAGATGTATATGATATATAGGCTGGAATAATTGGTATTATACATGGTGAAAAAAAAGATATAATACCGCCCCAAAAGGCTATTAATACAGTAACATTTTCCAAAACTATCACCTCTCACAAAAGAATAACATACCCCGATGGGGTATGTCAAGCATTATTAATATTTGTTAAATTTATTTTTATATTCATTTTTCTTTTTATGACTTAACTCAAGAAGTTTGTATATTTTTTCTTCATCATTGTTTTTCAAAGCATATATAAATTCTTCTATATTGCCTTTAAAATGCTCCAGTTCTTTAATTAGATTTTCCTTGTTTTCAAAAAATGCATCCGTCCAAAGATCTGAATTAATATTTGCGACCCTTGTGGCACTTTTAAAACTTCCTCCAGAAAAAATATCAATATCTTCAGAATAATTATCATTATTTACAATAGATGCAGCTATTACATGTATTAGTTGGCTGGCATAGGCTATCATTTCATCATGAGTTGTAGGATCTGTTTTGTAAACTTTAGAAGATCCAATTTTTTTAGCAAGAATTTCTACTGTATCAATAGATTCCTTAGAATTCTTCTCTCTTGGAAGAATTAAATAAGTTGTATTTTTAAAAATATCTTTATCTGCATACAGAAAACCCTTATACTCGTTTCCTGCCATAGGATGTCCAGGAACATAGTTGATATCATCTCTTATAAATTTTTCTACTTTTTCAACTATATTACTTTTTACTCCGGCTACATCAGTTATTATAGAACCTTTTTTAAAAAGTTCATTGTTATCTTCAATAAAAGCAGCTATCTGTTTAGGATATATGCAGAGTATAACAATATCAGAATTTTTAAGTGGAAAAGATGGATCTATAAAACCTTCATCAATTACATTCAAATATTCGGCAGCTTTAATTATATTTGGATTAATATCTATTCCCCATAATTTCTTGGGTTTAATATAATTTTTAAGGGCTATAGCATAAGAACCACCCTCCATACCTAAACCTACAACGGTTATATTCATTTCTTTAAAGTCTATCATATTTCAATCCTTAAGATAATTTTTTGTTTTCAATATCCAAGTATGGTTTGATAGTTTTCATTAGATTATCAAATCTATCAGGTTTAATGGACTGTTGACCATCACTTAGTGCATTAGCAGGATCATTGTGAACTTCGACCATAATACCATCAGCTCCCGCCGCAACTGCAGCTTTAGACATAGGTTCTACTAAAGACCAAACTCCCGTAGCATGAGAAGGATCTACTATTACCGGTAAATGAGTTTTACTTTTAAGTAAAGGTACAGAGCTTAAATCAAGGACGTTTCTAGTTTCTTTTTGAAAGCTTCTTATACCTCTTTCACATAAAATGACATTTTTATTTCCCTCAGAAAGAACGTACTCTGCTGACATTAAAAGTTCTTCAATAGTAGCAGACATACCTCTTTTTATAAGAACCGGTTTATTTGCTCTTCCTGCTTCTCTAAGTAGATCGTAATTTTGCATATTCCTTGCACCAATTTGAATTACATCAACGAAATCTACATATTTTTCTACTTGAAGAGGTGACATAAGTTCAGTTACAATCGGTAGTCCAGTTTCTTTTTTTGCATTTAAAAGAAATTCTAAACCTTCTCTACCTAATCCTTGAAAGCTGTAAGGTGATGTTCTAGGTTTGAAGGCGCCACCTCTTAAACAGGAAGCACCTGATTCTTTTATACTGCGGGCTATATCAAGAACCTGCTCCTGACTTTCTACAGAGCATGGACCAGCTATAACAGCAAAGTAACCATCACCGATTTTTTTGTCGCCCATCTCTACAACAGCATCCCCATGATTAAACATTTTGTTTGCTTTTTTATAAGGTTCTTGAACAATTACAAGCTTTTTTACAATTCTGTTTGCTCTAATTTTTTCCGGGTCTAATGTAGTCGTGTCTCCTATTAATCCGATAAGATATGAGTTTTCACCTTGGGATTCGTGAAGCTTAAAACCTAAATCGACCATCTTCTCTTTAAAAGATTCAACATCCTTCTTTTCAGCATCATTATTAATTACTACAATCATTTTGTACCTCCTTATTTATTATTAATATAAAAAAAGAGACTCACAATGAGTCTCTTAAATTTCTTTTTTAAGTATATTTATTCTAAATTTATAGGGAGCCCATTAGTTATCAACAAGTTATTAAATTGCATGAAAAATTATTTTCGCCATAAAAGTAGCCAAAATAATAATAGCAATCAAAATTGTTGTTAAATAACTTAGACATAGTATTCTTCCTCTTTTTAGAATTTTATTAATTATAACATATTTTTAACAACTGTCAAGAAAAAGAGAGAAATTTTACTATATTTT
>CAZNLP010000061.1:0-11123 GCA_964574015.1 uncultured Clostridia bacterium
TTTTTATTCTAACATTAAATAATAATATTTACAATTAACATATATTAATAAAAATGCAGAAGTTAATCTGCATTTTTATATGTATTTTCATCTGTTATTATACTGTCCATTTTTACATCAAAAACTTCACTGGGAATTTCTTCTAAAACTTGATAGTCGTAGGCTACAGCTATTTTTTTTGCATCTTTTCTAGTTTTGGCAAGATATCTATCGTAGTAGCCTTTTCCGAATCCAATCCTATTCATATTTTTATCGAAAGCTAATCCAGGAACAACAGTGAGATCTATTTTCTTTTCGTCGATAGGCTGAAGTTTTTCTTTTTTAGGTTCCATATATCCGTAGCTTGTTTGCTTAAGATCTTCTTCAATATTGCCTAATACCGTAGGAATAATTTCATATGTATCCTTTACAGTATAAGGTACGATTACTCTTTTACCAAGTTGGATACATTTTTCTATTAAATTATAGGTGTATACCTCATTATTGAAGCTTAAGAATATCATTATATTATCAGCATTTTTAAATTCCTTTGTGTCCATAAGCTTTTCTATTATAATCTTACTTTTTGTTGTTACTTCATTTTCCGACATACTATTTCTTCTTTTTTTTACCATATTTCTAATTTCTTGTTTATCCATATTCACCTCTAATTAAATTTGTAGTAAAAGTTTCCATCCTTTGTATATAGTGTCAAATCATCTTCATATGTGATACACCTAAAACCATTTTCATAATATATATTTGATGACTCACCATTAAATGCAACTATTATTTCACTACCATTTTGGGTAGCTTTTTCCATAAGCTTTACAAAACCATTGTATTCATTTTGATTCAAATTTTCAATAGAAGTATCTGTATTTATTATGATTTTTTTGTATTTTTGTAAAGATAATTCTGTTAAATTCTTAATTCTATCTAATATACTTCCATCATCAATCTTTAGTTTGTAATGCATTATATTTTTTTGAGTGTTTTCGTACACTTCTTCACTATCGTTTAGATATAATTTGTTATCAATAAATTCTATTTTATTATCATATCCATCAGGTACTGTATTATATTTATCCTCGTATTCAGATTTTTCTAAGATCATATTTTCTTCCTTTTCCATAAGGTAAAGTAGTTTTAGATCGTCCAAATAAATACTTCCTGAATCTTTCATATCATCGTATATTTCTGCTATATAAATATTTTGTAATTTTATAGGATATTCTATTCCTTCTGGGATTTGAGCTGTTACTTCTTCCCATCCTAACCAATCAACTTTTTCAGCTAAGTCTATTTTATGCATATTACCATCGGCATCTATAATTCTAGTTCTTAACCAGTGGTTCTTCTCATCTCCATAGACTTTTAGATTGAGTGCTGATGGTTCTCCCGGAAGAGTAACTCCATCTTCTCCAAAATTAACAAATGCAATAGCCTGGTCTCCATCTATCATACTTGTAAAATCGTAGTTAAGTTTTAAAGAACTTATACCTTCTATAGCTTCTCCATGCAATGTCATGTTTCCACCTGAATTTTCAGGATATTCTTCATAGCTTAAATTATCTAAATATTCAAAACCGTTAAGTTGCTCTTCTTTGTATCCTACTATTATAGGTATTTTTATATATGCTTCATTCAATCTTGCTTCTAGGTATCCTGATCCGCTTATACCTGAAGCTTCAAAATATTCTCCGTCTATTTCACCTAAGTTGCTATCATAAGACCAATTTAGATCTTCCGCACTTAATTCAACAGCTATTCCTTTTTCTCCAATTCCTTCTATTTTTCCAAATTTATATTTTTCATCTTTGCCTATTTCTATACTATCAATATCCATATTTATTTCAAATGGACCTTCTATAATATCAAATCTTATAGTTTCTTCATTATCAGCATAAGTTCCGTTTATTATATAGTCCTCGTCTTTATAATCTTTTATTAAGTCTCTTTCTTTTGCAAGTTCTTCGTCTACTATATCCTCTGCTGCTAATTTTTCTATGATGGTAAGATCTTCATTTCTTTTTGTAGTTTTTAAAGTATCAAAAGTCACTGCAACAAGATCATATCTTTTCAGATTGTTGGTTTCTCCAGATAAATTTTCTGAAATCCCTGTAAATTCTCCTAATCTCTCTGCATTATCGTAAGCATAATTTGATTCATATCCTAAAGCTCTTAGGTAAAATGTTAGAAGTTGTGCTTTTGTTACTGGGTCTTCAGCTCCAAATATATTTTGTTCAGGTGCTGTCCCAAGAGTTATCCCTTTGTGATATGCAGTATCTACAAAAGGTTTTGCCCAATCTGATACATCCTTGAAAGGACTTTCTTCAAATTCTGAAGTTTCCCATCCTAAGGCTGATACTACCATCTTCATAGCTTCCTGACGATTCATACTTCCTTCAAGGTTTGGGGAAAACTCTGTAGCGCTTACTCCATCAAATAATCCCAAATCATATAAAGTTTTACTCATGATATAGTATTTATCAATATCGACTTCTATTCCCGATTTAGTTTCTTCGAGTTCTCTATACTTAATTTTTGCTTCAGCTTTACCGATTTCTTCAAATACTATACTCTCTTCCTTTTTCATGCTTTTTAAATCAGTTGAAATATTTATGTATTCTTTTTCTGTTTTTATAGGAATGTTGTATTTATTGTAACCTGTTACATTTATATCTATTTTCTGATTGGCGAAGTAGTATTTATCATCTACTGTAGTTTTTATAAATTGTACTTCTTTGTCTGTTTTGTCGTAATTTGAAAAAACACCAAGTCCAGACACCAGTCCTCTTTCTCTTCCATCTGATGGATTGTTAAGAACTACTGAATTTTCATACCTTTCCCCTGTTAACGTACTTGAACCTCCACCATCAAGGTTAACTCCTTCATAGCCACCCATTTCTATTATAATCTCTGCAAGCTCTTCCTGGGTTACTCCTATCGAGTTGTTTAATCTTCCATCTACTGTAATAAAGTATACTTCGTCTTGATTTTTATTTAATGCAACTGCTGCTCTAGGCTGTCTTCCCTGAACACTTGAATTTATACTGTTTAATTTGCCTTCTTTTACCAAATAATTAACAGCTCCGACACCCCAGTCTATATTTTCTAAATCAAAATTATATCTGATTTCAATTTCAGTTCCTTCATATATTATATTAGATATTTTAGCAAAATTATTCATATTGGTAGCTATTACAAATCCATTTTCAGGTATTTCAATAGGTTCACCATCACCATTTATTTCAACTACCTCATCTTTAACTACAAGAATTTCCAACAAGCTTTGATCTTTGTATTTTCCCAAAGATTTTTCTCCCCAATCTCTAGTCATTACAACAAATTCATCACCAAAAGCACCAATTTTATTAACAGCTGCTAGTTCTATAATTTCACCATTTTCTGTTTCTAAGTATATTCCATCTTCAATTATATCAATAAGATAGTCTTCTCCCATCTTTAAAATAGTTGGATAATTATATCCTTTAGAATTTGGTGAAGATATTATTTTACCATCATCTATCAGTGCACCATATGGGTAAGCTGGATTTCCTGTATTATAAAAATCTCCGTTTATAGCTCCTACTGCCTCATTTATTGTTGTTAATTCAGATAAAGATTTCTTTTCGGTGATACCTTCCTTATTATATATAGGTTTAATATAATTATTTTTATCAAGAGTTATTTTCAAAACATTGATATCAACTTTCCCCTTATCCGTATATCTAATTATCTTGTCATGAACAATACCTCTGTTTATATAATCTTCCTCAACTTCCTCGTATATTGATATCATCTCAGCCGAAGCTGTTACTGCTGTTAAAATAATTAATACTAAAATTATGCTTATAAATTTCTTTTTCATTTAGAACTCCTTTCACCAAAGCTCAACTTTATCAGAATTTTTAATAGCTGTTATGATTCTTTCTCTGCCATCAGGGATATCTTTATAAATATCCTTCATTAAATTCTTGATTTCTTCTCTTTTTGTTTCTTTGTCCAGCGGACATGGACTTTTAAATACCGGAATTTTACTTCTTTCCACCTCATTTATAATCTGCTTTTCTTTTAGATATATAAAGGGTTTAATAGAATAAATTTCCTTTCTGGTAAGATATGTTACCGGTTTAAAAGTCTTTAATCTCCCTTCAAAAAACATACTCATAAATAGAGTCTCTACTAAATCATCGGCATGATGACCCATAGCAAGCCTGTTGTATCCAAGTTCGTTCAGCCTTATATTTATAGCTCCCTTTCTCATCTTAGAACATAGAGCACAGGGGTTTTTTTCTTCTCTTTCTTCAAATACTATTTTACTAATATTTGTATTGATGATTTCGTAGTTTATATCATTACTTTTATAGTAATCCTCAAGCTTATCAATTCCCTGAGTGTCAAAACCCAAATCTACAGTTACTGCTAAAAGATCAAACTTGTATGGGCTGAAGGTTTGAAATCTTCTCAAAGCTTCGAGCAGAAGCATACTGTCCTTGCCGCCAGATACTCCAACTGCTATTCTGTCACCTTCTTCTATCATGTTATGCTCTTCTATTGCTTTTCTCATTGCTCCTAAAATTCTCTTCATATGTCACCTCTTAATAAATAGCGTATTGTAATTATATCACTAAAAAGACAACAAGCAATTAAATATATATTAAGTTTAGTTAATTGGTTTATTATTGTTACTATTTATTATATAATGATTATAGTTTCTATAATGAGGAGAAATAATGTCTGAATTTTTAATCTTAATGGAAAAAGAAATATCAGTTTTTATACTATCTATGGTCCCTATATCCGAGCTGAGAGGAGCTATACCCTACGGCATATCTCTAGGATTAAGTCCATATAATGCTTTTGTAATAAGTGTAATAGGAAATATCATCCCTGTTCCTTTTCTTTTGAAGCTTTATCGCCCTATTATACGTTGGATAGCAAGGTCTACTTTTTTGAGAAAACCGGCTTCCATTATAGTTAATAAAGTGGATAGAAGTTCGAAAAAGGTTAGAAAATATGAGCTTTGGGGTTTATTTTTGCTTGTAGCTATACCTCTTCCTACTACAGGGGTATGGACTGCCTCGGCAGTAGCTTCATTTTTAAAATTAAACTACAGAAAATCTATATTCTACATATCTTTAGGAGTTTTAGCTGCCGGTATAATTGTGCTATCAATATCTTTAGGGATTTCGATTCTTTAAGTTAGAAATGAAATTGACAGTGATTATTAATTATGTTATAGTTGTCTCAATTAATACCTTATCAAGAGTGGTTGAGGGACGGGCCCTTTGAAACCCAGCAGCCGGTACGAACACGGTGCTAATTCCCGCGGTATATCCGAAAGATGAGGAAAGTATGAATTTTACCTCTTCTTTTGAAGAGTTTTTTTTAATTTTTGTATTAATTTTTATCATTACAAGGAGGAGAGAAATGAAAAAATGGTTATTTACATCTGAATCTGTAACAGAAGGCCACCCAGATAAGGTCTGCGACCAGATATCAGATAGTATTTTAGATGCTGTATTAGAAAAGGATCCAATGGGTAGGGTAGCATGTGAAACCTCTGTAACTACAGGTCTGGTTTTAGTAGCAGGAGAAATCTCTACCGAATGTTATGTTGATATCCCCAAGGTTGTAAGGGATACAATTAAGAAAATCGGATACACACGAGCAAAATACGGTTTTGACAGCGAAACCTGTGCTGTTTTAACTACAATAGATGAACAGTCAAGTGATATAGCTCAAGGGGTAAACGAATCCAAGGAATTTAAAGGAAACGGCGAGGATTCTTACGATAAAACTGGTGCAGGAGATCAGGGTATAATGTTTGGATTTGCATGTAATGAAACAGAAGAGCTTATGCCTCTCCCCATATCTCTTGCTCACAAACTTGCTAAAAGGCTTTCCGATGTGAGAAAGGAAAAAATACTTGGATATCTGCGTCCAGATGGAAAAACCCAGGTTACTGTAGAGTATCATGACAATAAACCTGCAAGAATAGACACTATAGTTATATCAACTCAACACAGTCCTAAGATAGGTTTAGATACTATTGAAAAAGACTTAAAAAAATATGTGATAGAAGAAATCGTTCCTTTAGAGCTATTAGATGAAGATACTAAGTATCACATTAACCCAACCGGTAGATTTGTTATAGGTGGACCTCAGGGAGATGCTGGATTAACAGGAAGAAAAATCATAGTCGATACCTACGGTGGTTATTCAAGACACGGTGGTGGAGCTTTTTCAGGAAAAGACCCAACTAAGGTTGATAGATCCGCAGCATATGCTGCACGATATGTTGCCAAAAATATAGTTGCAGCAGGTATTGCTGAAAAATGCGAAGTACAGCTAGCATATGCGATTGGTGTTGCTAAACCATTGTCAGTAATGGTTGATGCTTTTGGTACTAACAAGATTCCTGAAGAAAAGATTGAAGAACTTATTAGAAAACATTTTGATTTGCGTCCAGCAGCAATAATAGACAACCTAAAACTAAGACAACCTATATATAAACAAATCGCAGCATACGGTCATTTTGGAAGAAGTGATTTAAACCTTCCATGGGAAAAAACTGATAAAGTTGAAACTTTAAAAGAGGATGCCTTTAAATAAAATCTTTATTTATTGAGTAATTTTTTATATAATGTATTTAGAGGTGTACAGATATGGCAAAAAAGAAAAAAAAGAAAAAAGTTCGTAAATTTCCAAGTATATTCACAATTCTTTTTATAGGATTTTTAATATACGTATTAATTACTGTTAAAAATCAGCACGATTTATTGGAAAAACTTGAAAATGAAAAGGCACAGAAGGAGCAAGAATTAGCCGAGCTTAACACTGAAGTCGCATCATTAAATGAGGATATAGAGATGCTGAACGACCCTGAAAGATTTTTAGAGGTAATTGAAAAAATAGCCAGAGAAGAATATAAAATGGTAAAGCCTTACGAAACTATGTACATCGATAAAAATAAAAATGAAAATAAGTTTATAAAAGGAATAGGAGATGATTAATCATCTCCTATTATTTTAGTTATTTCTAACCCATCTCACTATTGTATCTTCATCAGGTATCGGCGGCAGTGTACTTGTTTTATCCGCTGTGTACAATTTTATAGTAGGATATGATGTTATACTTTGTTCTTCAATGATGCTTGGATTTTCACTGCCATCTACCCAAACTACCTTTATCTCATCTGCCAGTATAATAGCAGCATTTTTAAAGGCATCCATCATTTCATCATTTTTATCTTGATAAAACATCACCAGAAGTTTATTTTCTTCATTTAATATTTCATTAAAATTTTCTTCATTTCCAATATAAGGCCCGGTTTTTCTCTGTTCCTCATATTTATATTCTTTTATTAATCCTTTTTCTTTAGCTAGTTCTTCATCCACTATCCCTTCTATAGCTAGTTCTTCAATAATAGTAAGGGCTTCATCTTGCTTTGTAGCCTTCAAAGTATCATAAGTTACCGCAACAAGATCATATCTTTTTAGATTTTTACTTTCACCGGATAGATTATCTGATATTCCCGTAAGCTCTCCTAATCTTTCTGCATTATCGTAGGCATAGGTAGATTCGTAGCCTAAGGCTCTTAAGTAAAAAGTTAAAAGTTGAATTTTAGTTACCGGATCCTCAGCTCCAAAAATATTCTGTTCAGGAACGGTACCAAGAGCTATTCCCCTCATATATGCTCTACCAACATAAGGTTTTGCCCAATCTGCAACATCAACAAAAGGACTATCTTCAGGCTCTGCAGGTTCCCACCCTAAAGCAGAAACTATCATCTTCATTGCTTCCTGACGGTTCATATCGCCTTCTAGGTTTGGCGAGTATTCTGTAGTGCTTACTCCACTGAACAGCCCTAAATCGTAGAGAGTTTTACCCATTTCGTAGTATTTATCTATATCTACTTCTACCTCTTCCTCATGTTCTTCTTCAACTTCATCTTCCGGTTCCCCTTCTTCACTTGAATTTTCTTCTGGATCTTCAGGTTCTTCAGATTCTAAAGGCTCTTCGGGTTCTTCCTGTCCTTCTTCAACAAGATCTTCATTACCAGTGCATCCTACAACTGCAAAAATAAGCATTAAGGATAAAAGTATTAATAAAAATTTCTTCATAACATCACCTACCTAATTTACTATAATAATTATATCATTATTTTATCTTTACATAAATATATATTTATTTATAAGTTTTTCTCTACAACCACTTCACATCTGCTTTTTTCCTCGGTGCAGTCTTTATATACTTGATATTTGGATAACCAATAACTAAAGGACTTACAATTTCCTCATAGTCTTTAATTTCAAGAAAGTTTCTTATCTCTTCACTTTGAGAAAATGCAGACATAAAATAACCTATATAGCAACCTCCAAGACCTAAACTGTAGGCAGTTAGCTCCATTCTTGATAAAGCCATTCCCAGCTCCATACGGGGTGCCGGTTTAATTCTTGTATCTCCCTTTGCAATAATTAGGGTATTTCCATGAAAAAACAGCTTGTCATTTCCTTTTTGATATTCTTTATATATGTGGTTCCATGATTTAGCATATTTTTTTAAAGTAGTTTCATCGTATTCTAAATTGTCGGTTTTTCCATCTAATACAGCATCGCTCAACTCTTTTAATTTATTGATAGTTAATTCCCTAAGTTCAGGTAGTTTTTCCTTTACCACGGTGTAGCTAATATGCTGTCTATTGCTTCCCGTCGGTGAATATCTCCCCGCATCAATAATTTTTTTGATTTTTTCTTTTTCAACCTCTTTTTCCTCATAATTTCTAATGCTTCTTCTAAATTTAATAAAGTTAAGAAGTACATCACCATTAATATCAAATTTATCTCTGCTGTACTCTACAACTTCCCCATTATCATATCCGTCTATATTAATTGCGTCGACAGGACAAAGTGCGATACAGTGGCCGCAGTCTACACATTTTTCTCTTATCATTTTCGCTTTTCCATCTTCCATAATTATATTATCCATGAGACAGTCATCTATGCAGTTTTCACAACCTATACATACATCTTTGTTAACTTTTATCATTAACTCAACTCCCATTACATTTTACTTTATATTATTTATATATAGTTATATAATATAATAAATCTACTGTAATAAAAAGAAAATCAGGTGATTATATGAAAAAAATAATTATAGTACTAATTTTGGTAGCTGTAGTTCTTACTTTTAATACTGTGGCTGTGAATGATTTCGATAAAATAATGAGTAGTATAGATTTTAATCCTAAATATATATTCAACAACCCTAACTCTGAAGAACCTAAGGTGGACTTCTATGTAAATAATGAGTATAAGGCTATGGACTACAGTATAAACTGGAGCTATAAGGATTATTTTGGAAAATACATCGAAAATAAATCCGTTTTTTCACAAAACTCCGAAGAAACAATTCTTACGAAAAACGATAAACTATCTATATTAAGCGACTTAGATTTTGATAAAACAAACTACAATATTTATCAAGAAGATGCTCTAATTTCCTCTGGAAATACCTTTGATGAAGCTTTAGAAAATGTAACTGATGAAGGAAATTATGAAGTCGAAATTGAAGGTGAATGGGAGGAAAGAGAAGATATTGATTATCACGGAAGTGTTACAAGTACTGCAATTTTAGAATTCGATTTAGATCCAATAATAAGTTTGAACTCTGAAAACATTCCACCTGGAAATGTACTTTTCCTATACATAGAAAATGTATCAGCTGATGAAACTGTAGAAATAGAAACAGATGCACCAGTAGGTAGTATATCTAAAGGTATCACTGGAAATCGACGGACCTTTATATTACCTATAGACATTTGGGCACAAGAAGGCAGCTACAATATATCCTTAAACATAAGTAAGGACACAGGAAGCACTACTACTTTAGAAAAAGTATTTAATGTTGTGTCAAAAGATTTCCCTACTCAGTACTTATATATTTCCCAGGAAATATCCGACAGCACAAGAAATGATGAAGCCTATGAAGAGTTTGGAGAGTACGTACAAAAAGTCAGAAGTAATATATCCTCGGAAAAGCTATGGGAAGGACAGTTTGAAATTCCAGTGAAGGAAGATTATGTTCTTACTACAGATTACGGAGAGATAAGATACGTAAATGATGAGATTACTTATTCGAGACACTCAGGACTGGATTTAGCAGCTCCGGAAGGTACTCCGATATATGCCTGCAACAGAGGAGAAATTGTTTTAGCTAAAAATATGATTTTAACAGGAAATACAATAGTAATAGATCACGGTTTAGGTCTTTTCACCAGCTACTACCACCTAAGTTCTATGGATGTAGAAGCAGGGGATTTTGTAGAAAAAGGAGATTTTGTAGGAGAAATTGGCTCTACGGGATTTTCAACGGGACCTCATCTACATTGGTCTATCAGTGTATTAAATACATACGTAAACACCCATCAGTTCATAGAAGAAGATGTAGAATAATTCTACATCTTCTCTATTTTTTCTTCTAAAAGTTTCTTTACAACTCCCGGATTCGCCTTGCCTTTAGTCTCTTTCATAATCTGACCCATCAAAAATCCAAAAGCTTTATCTTTGCCATTATTTAAGTCTTCTACTGCTTCACTGTTCTTACTAAGTATTTCATTTACTATTTCTTCGAGTTTATCTTCACTGCTTATCTGTTTTAATCCTAATTCTTCAATTAAGTCAACCGGCATTTTATCTGTGTCGCACATTTTATCAAATACTTTTTTGCCTGCACTCCTACTTATACTGCCGGATTTGATTTCTTTAATCAACTCTGCCAACTGCTGTGAAGATACAGGGATTTCATCATACTCCTTTAAACTTCTCAAAACTTCTGTAATAACCCAGTTGCTCGACTCTTTTGGATCCTTTGTTTTTGATACTAATTCTTCAAAGAAGTCGGCTGTTGTTTTGTCGTCGATTATTACTTCTGCGTCTTTTTGTGATAAACCGTAGTTTTTTGTAAGTCTTTCCTTTTTTTCCATAGGTAGTTCAGGAATAGTTTTTTTTATGTTATCTATATATTTTTCTTCTAATATCATAGGTGGTAGATCCGGTTCGGGGAAATATCTGTAATCGTGGGCATCTTCCTTTGTTCTCATTGTTATAGTTCTACCTTTTCCTGCATCCCAT
>CAZNLP010000062.1:0-10840 GCA_964574015.1 uncultured Clostridia bacterium
CAATTACGATGAAGCTGATGAGCCATATTTAAGTAAACCAGCTGAAGAAGGATTGCCAACTGAACCTACACATAGCGGTCATAGTTTTACCGGATGGAATACTCAATCAGATGGTAATGGTGACGTTTTTGATGAAAGTTACGTGGTTAATGAAGATATGACTGTATATGCTCAGTGGGAAGAAAATAGTGACCCAGATTTAAATCTAGAATCATACGGAAATAACGATCCTACTAAACTAGAATTAACTTTTAATAAGCCTATACATATAATAGATGTTACGGTTAACAAAGGTAGTGGTCAATATACTTCAACTTCAAACTTATTTACAGATAGTATTATTGTCAATTTCAATCCCGAAATTGGAAACAATGATTCTGTTACTGTAGTAGTTAATGAAACAGATGAAGATAGCTTATCTATTGATTTCAAGTATAAGAATAATGGTGGTTGGGATGAAGATTAAAAACAAATTATATTGTCTTACTAATATACACATATGAATACTTATGTTATAATTAAATCATAAATTTCTTTTATAGGAGCGACTGATGGATTTAATTATTTATGTATTTATATTTATACTTGGAACTTTCATAGGATCATTTTTAAATGTATGTATATACAGACTGCCTGAAGGTAAGTCTATAGTTAGCCCACCTTCCTCATGCTCTGCATGCGGTCATAGGTTGGGCTTTTTGGATATGATTCCTATTTTAAACTATATATACAATCGAGGAAAGTGCAGACACTGTGGAGCAAAGTATTCGATACAGTATCCTTTGATTGAGCTTTTAAACGGACTTCTATATTTATTCGTATTTATGAAGTACGGTTATAGTTGGATATCTGTAATGCACTGTTTGACTCTAAGCACTTTGATAGTTGTTTTTGTAGTAGATATGCGACATAAAATTATTCCTGATTCTTTAGTAATTTTTGGTTTGCTTTATACTATAATTATTAGTATAATGTTTATAGATATTAATTATTTAAATAAATTGTACGGATTTTTGTTTGGATTTGGCTTATTTTTAATTATCGCCTTAGTAACAAATGCTATGGGCGGTGGCGATATTAAATTAATGGGATTTTTAGGTTTAAACTTTGGCTTGACGGGTATAATATTTATAACTGTTGTTTCATTCGTTATTGGAGCTGTTTTATCTGTAGGGTTGCTTGTTACTAAAAAAGCTACCAGAAAGGACTATATACCTTTTGGACCCTTTATTGTTTTAGCAGCTGCTACTTATATATTTTGGGGAGAGGAAATTATTCAAGTATATATTAACTTATTAATTTAGAAAAGAGGGGTAGGATGGCAAAGCAATTATCTATTGATATTGGTAGTAAAAAAATCAAAATCATAGAAGGAAAAAAAGAAAGGAATGCATTAAGGGTTGATAAAGCAGCTTTCGAAATGACGCCTTATCAAGCCTCACACGAAGGTAACATTGACAATTTTGATGACATTAAAAATGTGTTGGAAAAATCTTTAAAATCAAATGGTTTTAAAAGCAAAAATGTAGTGTTTAACATCAGTACATCTTCTTTAATTACAAGAAGTTTAGAACTTCCTGTTGTTAAAGGTAGAGATGAAACTATAAAGATGATTAAATACGAGCTTGAACAGTACATGCCTGTAGTTTTAAGCGACTACAAGATAGTTTACAGGGTTTTGGATACCTTTGAGAAGGATGGCTTAAAGAAAGCAGACTATCTTGTCTATGCTGTACCTAACGGCTTAATAGACGATTATATTAAGCTTGCTGAAAGCCTAAAACTGAGACTTAATTCTATTAATCTCTCATTCAATTCTATTGAAAACATTTTCAAACCCGGCAGAGAAATATCCGGACTAAAAATTGAAAAAGATAAAGCATATTATGTTGTTGAATTAGGGCACAAGATGATAGTTTTTAATGTGCTTAAAAACGGTCAAAATATTTTTTCCAGAATAATCAATCAAGGTGGAGAAGATATAGACTTAGGTATTGTAAATTTATTTGAGGTTGATAAAGAAAATGCAATAGCTTCAAAGCATAAGCTTTCCAATCTTGATGATAGCGATGTTTTTACGGAAGAAGAAAAGTTTATAAACAACATCGTAAGAACCAATGTAAATGCATGGGTAACTGAGATTAGAAAATTGATTCAGTTCTTTGGTTCAAAGCGTAAAGATGAAGAATTTGGAGCTATGTTTTTATATGGTGGAAGTTCAAATATCAAAAACATAGATGCATATTTTGATGCAAGTTTTAATATAGAGACTAGAGTAATAGAAGATGTAAAATATATTAAATACAATGAAAAAAATATCAATAGATCTTATTTTAAAATAAATGAATATTTAGATGTAGCAGCCGGCTTATATCAAAAGAAAGAAGATATAAATCTACTGGCTGATTTAATTGAAGGTAAACGAAATCGACTTAAAAAGATAGCAGGATCTACATTAGTAATAGGTTTACTGGTTCTTGCAGTAGGTTTTTATTTCTTAACTACTCTTAATAGAATTAATACTTTAGAGGCTGAAATAGCTCATGCTGAAAGTATCCTTGAAAATGAAGTTTACCAGAAAAAACTTGAAGAGATAGAAGAACTTAAATCAAGAATTTCTGTCCTTGAAGAATACAAGGATAACTTAAATATACTTAATCAGGGAATACAACAGCAGGACTTTGTAGATGTATATATTCTAAATTCTTTAGCTGATAATACACCTATAGATATAGAGTTATCTAATGTAAGTGTTAATAATCAAAATATTACTTTTAATGCTACAGCAAGTGCAAGAACATCAGTAGCCCAGCTTGAGAAAAACTTAAAAGAATTAGATTTTATAGAAAGTGTACATATACCGGGAATAACTAAAAATACTGAAGGAGAAGTAGATACATTCAGCTTCTCGGTTAACTGCTCAGTTAAAGGGGGGTATATAAATGAAGATTAATAAAAGAGAGAAATTTCTCTTAGGTTTATTAATTTTAGCTGTTTTAGGATATATTTTTTACAACTTTGTATATACTACAAATGAAGAAAAAATTGCAGAATTAGAAGCTGAACTTGAAGTAAAAAATCAGCAGGTTGAAGAACTTATGGCTGCTGTAGAAGGTGAAGAAGATTTAAATGTAAAATTTAAAGAGTTGAACTTTGAAATTTCAGATATGTCTAAGATATACCTACCGGATTTAGAGCAGGAAAAGCTTATAGTATTTATTGATGAAAAACTTGAAGAATTTGATATAGATACTTCAAATATAGGGTTTAACGACGACAGCATAATTAGTTTTGATTCTCAACAGGAGTCTCAAACTCAGGCCTATAGATATAGATTAGAAGAGCTAAGAGATATCTACTACAATGTTGAAAGACCGGAAGCAGAAGAACAGCCTGAGTCCAGAACAGCAAGTTCAGAGAACTATAAATTCAATATAAACTTCACATCTGACTACTATGACTTACTGGATTTTATAAACGAAATGCAGAACAATCAGTTTGAAGTAACCCTCTCAAATCTTAATTTAGCAGTGGGAGAAGAAAATCTAATGAACGGTGCTATGACAATGGATATTTTTTCTATACCTAAACTACACGAGCACGACTTTATGAACTGGGTATGGACGGATTATATAGAGTCCGGAAGAAGTAATCCTTTCTACGAAAGTGATGTTCAGAGAGATCAGTACTTCACTACAGAATACGACTTTGTAATGAATGTTAAACCTATATCTTCAGACCTACCTACTGTAACCTTAGGAGAAGAAGATGATATAACAAGAAATTCTTATGTATATGCAGATAGTAATACTATAGAAGAAGTAGACATAGAGGTAATGGAAGAAAACGGAGTATACTACTATAGATATAAAACCAGTATGTACAGCTATCCTGAGAACTATGAAGAGTGGGTAGAGTTCGAACCTGAAAATGATTATATAAGTATGCAGATTACTTCTGAGGAAAGAACAGGTAGTGATGATACATCAGGGGCTATATTAAATATAGTTAATGATACAGATGTGATTTTCTACGTAAATGTAGTAGGGGAAGATGTAGCTAATCCGAGGATTGAATATACTGAAAGTGATACTGTAGTATTTAGGATAATTGAATAATAAGTAGTGAAGTGTCTTAAATGAGGTAGAATTTCTAATTCTGCTTCATTTTTTTCTATTAATAAAAGCCTGTTTAGTATATAATATACATACATCTTTGTTTTGGAGTTTTGTATGAAAAATGATAAAGGATATACTTTAATAGAGTTAATAATATCAATAGCAGTGCTTATGATAATTTTGGTTCCTTTTTATAACATGTTTCTTTTTTCTTCAAAGGTAAATGCTTTAGGAAGGCAGGAGTTGGATGCAGTATCAGCCGGAAAAATGTATTTAGAAGAAATAAAGATATCAAATGAAGTTATGGATATAGAAGATGAAGAAATAGTCGAATATAGAGGATATGACCTTGCTATCGATATAGAAAAAATAGATGAGTATGTAATTGAATCTGAGGATTCAGATAATACCTTAGTTGATGAAGATTTAAATATTGAAATATTTAATCATGCCGATATTAAAGCTTCAGCTGAGGATTTTTTTATTGTTTACTATAGTTCTGATGTAAAGATAGTTGTTAATGAAAAAGGTGAGCTTTTAGTTAACGGCGATTATGTATTAAAAGATAAGAAAAACAATTTAAATATAGTGGTAGAGTTTAACCAGGTTACCGGTAACTACTTATTTGAAGTTGAGAATTATTCCAGCAATACTTTATCTCTATATATTAAGGAGCCTGACTCTAAAAACTATACCTGTGATATTGATGTAATGACAGGGAAAGTAAATATATTTAAAAATATAAAGGACTTAACTATAAAAAAAGAAGATCTATGCTACCTATATAAGGTTACTATCGATGTAAGTAGAGATGATGAACACATAACAACCCTTGAAGGGACTAAAAAACTAATACACTAAGGATATTATATGAAAAACAATAGAGGCTCAGCATTAGTAATGGTAATACTTATTATGATGGTGGTCATGGTTTTGGGTAGTACCGTCATGAGTATTTCACTGATTAGCTATAAGATGAAAAAGACAAATACAACAGCTCAAGCTAATTTATACCTAAGTGAAGCCGGATTAGATGAAGCTGTGGCAGTTACTAAAAAAACATCTAATTTAGCTATAAAAGAAGGTAATCAAGAAGTAGAGACTTTTTACAGTAGCTTCGATTTTGAAGCAGAAGTGGAAGATGAAGATAGTCCTTTTATTTTAGATGGTAAACTTAATGATGAGTATTTAGAAGTTTATGCTAATAATATATTTCAAGGAAAATATAAAGAATATATTGTAAATAATTTAATAGATAATATAGAGGGAAACACATATACTACGTTAAATGGAAAAGTGGAAGAGTATAGAGTGGAACCGGTAAATGAAAATATACTATATTTTTTCGATAATAAAGCTACTGTAAACATAGAATCTGAGGTAGTAGATAGAGGAGTAAAAAGAAGAATTACCGGTGATATAATAGTTAATGTTCCCAACTTTTCTCAGCCTTATAAGGAAGAACGCATAGCTGTTTTGGTATATGAAATTCCTTTATTTAATCAGGCTTTAGCAGCAGATGGAGATGTCTATTTAGGCGGTAAAGTTAACATAAAAGGGAGCGTATATGCTCAAGGAGTAGATAAAGGGGTAATGATAGAAGATGAAGGTTCGGAGGTTAATATAACAGGTAACATCTATACAAAGCTATACACTCGTTTAAACAACAGTGATACAACTTTAAATTGTGGTAATATATACGTAAATAGCGTTGATATATCAGCAGATAGTTCATATATTTATGCTGACAGCATCATCACTATGGAAAACATCAGCAGTACTGAAAATATATCTGCAGACTCTATAAAAGTAGATGTAGATGAGGCTTTAGATTATATAAATAAAATGGGGGAAGTAGATTTTCCAGCAGGTTCTTTTACGGTAGACAATCAGTATGATGCTACGAACAATAAAAATACTGAAGAAGGAGCATATATATTTTTATCCACTAATTCAAATGAAAAAAACATATATTTATTAGGAGAAGAATTTTCAGATTATGAAGTAGATGAGAGTAGAGATGTAGTTTTATATTTAGAACCCGAGAAAAAATATAAGGGTATAATCGTAAGCAAGGGAAATGTATATATAAAAGGTAGTGTTGATTTTGAGGGGATAATAATAAGCTACAATGATATAGATCTAGATGGTATAGGAACTAAAAATATTAAAAATAGTAAAAGAGTAATTTACAAAATGATAGAAGAAGATAAAATAAAAACTGAGTTTATAACAGATAATGCATTACCTAAGGGTATTATCCAGTCCATAAAAAGGTCAGTAGTAACTCCTTCGGGAGTACAGGTTGAGAACAACATAGAATTAATAAATTGGAATATTGAGTATTAGAGGTAGATATGAAGTTAGACAGTAGAGGATTTACCATTTTAGAAATTATAATAACTCTTGCAATTACTGTAATAGTAATAACTATGGCAGGAAGATTTTTTATAACAAATATTAAAAGCTACGGCAGAATAAACGACAGCAGTGAAATACAGGATCAAGCTCAGTTTGTTTCTGTATATTTAGATGATAAAATTTCTAAGTCATCGGGAGTAGTTTTAGTAAAGAATGTAAAAAACCAAATTGCAAATTCAACAAATGGGGCTTTTTATATTAAAGAAATAGAGTTTGACAGCAGCAACTCTAAACTTAACATCAATCAAAATTTCAAATTTTTAAATAATTCCATATCCTGCAATAATATGGTGCTTGGTAACTATTTAGATAGCTTTTACGTTTCACCCATACCTTCTGATTATACTTATATAGAAGCAAGAGGAATTAAGTATAAATTGAGATTTTTAAAAAATGACAGCGAATATATATTGGAAAGAAGTATATACTTTAGGAATAAATAATAACTTGTAAATAGATATTCAATAATATATAATTTATTATGTAATAATAGTGAAAAGAAAGAGGAAAATTTGGACAAAAAAGGTTTTACATTAATAGAAGTTATTGTTACAATAGGATTGCTGATTATACTGCTATCATTAGTCTTTCCTAAAATCAATATGGATAGATACTATTTAGACAAGGTATCTAAGGAACTTTTATACGACTTGAAGGATATAAAGGTTAAAATGATGACTACTGATGGCCCAACATATTCAATGACTATCTCTGATAATCATTATATGTTAAAGATAGGCAAGAATAAAAGAATATATCAGTATAAAAAATTTGAACTTAAAGAAGGATATAAATTTATTTATTCCCATCAGGATGTAGCATTTAACTTTAATGGAGCACCCCATCAAAGTCAAACAATTAAAATTATAAATACTGAAACCGATGAAAAAAAAGAAATTTCTATAGTTTTAGGAACTGGAAGAATTTTATTATTAGAATAAGGAGGCTAAAATGATATCAGCAGGGGATTTCAAGAGAGGAATAACTATACAGTGGCGAGACGGTATATGGCAGATAGTTGATTTTCAACACGTTAAGCCGGGAAAAGGAGCAGCTTTTGTTAGAACTAAGGTTAAGAACATAACAACTGGAGCTATAAGAGAAGAAGCTTTTAATCCAAATGATAAATTTCCAAAGGCTCATATTGAGACAAAAGATATGCAGTATCTGTATAACGATGGAGAGCTTTACTACTTTATGGATCTGGAAACTTATGCTCAAGTTCCTGTAAATCATGAACAGGTAGAAGAAGCAATACCATACATTAAAGAAAACGAAACTGCAATTATTAGATTTTTTGAAGGTAAACCTATAGAAGTACAGGCACCAAATTTTGTAGAATTAGAAGTAACTCATACAGAACCTGGTGTTAAAGGTGATACTGCAACAAACACTTACAAACCTGCAACTGTTGAAACAGGAGCAGTAATAGATGTACCCCTATTTGTAGAAATAGGAGATATTATAAAAATAGATACCCGAACAGGTGAATATCTGTCGAGGGCATAAAAGGAGGAAACAAATGGATTTTTTATATGAAAAAATTGCATATCTTAACGGTTTGTTAGACGGGATGGATATTGAAAAAGGATCAAAAGAAGGAAAAGCTTTAATTCTAGTTTCTGAAATTCTTGAAGACATAGTTAGTATAGTAGAGGATTTAGATGTAGAACAGGAAGAGATGGAAGATTATGTTACAGCTATTGATGAGGATTTATCATCAATAGAAAACGAAATGTTTGACGAAATAGATGATGACCTGGATGAACTGGACGACATGGATATAATCGAAGAATAAATGAAAAGGAGAATTTATTCTCCTTTTTTTAAATAAAATTGTAAAAAATATAATCATTTGCTATAATTATGCTATAAAAGGAGGTCATCTTATGACTGCAAAAAAAGAAATTTTAAAAAACGGACAGGTGCATATATCAACAGATGTTTTAAGTATAATAACTAGTATAGCAGCTGGAGAAATTGAAGGTGTTCAGGATGCATCCAGTGGCTTTGTTGACGAGATATCAAGTTTGTTTAACAAAAAAACTCATTCAAAAGGCATAAAAATTGAATTAAAAGAAGATAATGTATATATAGATATTAACATAAATGTTGAATACGGTTACAATATTCATGAAGTTGCTGAAGCAGTACAAAAGAAAATAACCGAAAAAATTGAAACTATGACAAACTTGAATGTTGTAAGTATAAATGTTAATGTTTCTAATGTGTACTTAAAAGAGGAAAAAGAAAAAGAAATTGAAGAAGCTTTACAAACAAAAAAGAAGAAGAAACAGGAAAAAGAAGAAAAAAGAAAAGATGCAGAAAAAAAAGAAAAGACTAAAGAGGAAGTAAAAGAAGAAACTGAAACTGAAGATAAATAGTCCTGGAGGCGTAATGAATCGTAAGCTTACAAGAGAAGAATTGATGAAGCTTCTATATCAGATGGATATGAATGAGGAGTTTACATTAGAAAGATCTGAAAAGTATCTAACCACTATCGATAATCTTAAGATTGATGAAAAGTACTATAAAAAAACATCAACTAATTTCATTGAAAACTTAAAAGAAATCAACGAACTGATTAAAGAATACTCATCTGAATGGAAATTAAATAGAATAGCTAAAATAGACATAGCTATAATGAGACTGGCTATAACAGAGATGAAGTATGATGACGACATCCCGGTATCCGTGTCGATTAATGAAGCAATAGAGTTGTGTAAAAAGTATTCTAGTGATGATTCTCATAAATTCATCAATGGTATTCTCGGAAATATAAATAGAGGAATAAAGTTATAATTTTTATTAAAGACAGCTTAAGCTGTCTTTATAAATTTATATAAAAAAAAGGAAGTCATATGAAACCTTTAAAAGTGTCTGAAGTAAACAGTTTTATAAAAAAACTATTATACAGCAACCCTTTACTGGGTAATATAAGTGTACAGGGAGAAGTTGAAGATTTAAGAATAGCTAAAAGCGATATTAGATTTTTTACTCTTAAAGGCGATAACGAAGAGATCCTAAGATGTATTTGTTTTGAAAAGGATATAGAAATCGAAGAAGGAAAGGAATCTATTGTTACAGGAAGAATAGATATTTATCCTCAAAATAGTGTGTATCAAATTGTTGTAAAAAAAGTAGTTCCTATAAAAGATGGTAAAGCCTACAATGATTTAGAAAAACTTAAAGAAAAGCTTTATAAAAAAGGATATTTTGATCCGGAAAGAAAAAAACCGATACCAAAATTTCCTAAAAATATTGGTGTGATTACATCTTTAAGAAGCGCTGCTGTTAAGGACATATTAAATGTATTAAACAGTAAAAAATTAGGGTTGGAAATAAATATTTACGACTCGGGAGTTCAGGGAGTTAAATCATCCGAAAGAATAATTGAGGGTATTGAATATTTTAATAATAAAAAAGACTCAGACTTGATTTTAATATCAAGAGGAGGAGGCTCTAAATCTGATTTAGAGGTCTTTAATATGGAAAGTATAGCAGACAGCATCTATAGATCCAACATCCCTGTAGTATGCGGTATAGGTCATGAAATAGATACATCGATAGCCGACCTAACAGCAGATGTTTACTCAACTACACCAACGGGAGCTGCAAAACTAATTATTGAAAATTATATAATATACGGAGAGAGATTAAACTACTACAAGGATAAACTAATTCAGAAAATTGACAAAGTTATGCAACATAATTATAATTATGTTAACTTAAATAAGAATAAAATGCTTTTATATAATCCTCAAAATAGTATTACTAAGAAACTAAATAAGATAGAAGAGAAAAAGAATATAATCAATGCTAAGTCGATAGAAAAACTGAATCTTTTAAATAAAAAATTAGAAGATTATAAATATATGCTCAGCAAATATGACTATAATAATATATTTAATAAAGGTTTTGTATTTATAAAAGATAAAAATAATAATATAATAGATAGTGTAGACAATATTGATTATTCTGTTTTATACAGTACTATTTTTAAAGACGGCGAAAGAAGTATTAAATTTATAAATGATGAGGAGTAGTTATGGATTTAAAAGATATGGATTTTGAAGAAGCTTTAGCTAAGTTGGAAAAAATAACTAAAGAACTTGAATCCGAAGATTTAAAATTGGAAGAAAATATCAATAAGTATGAAGAAGGAATGAAGTTATATAAATACTGTAAAGAAATGCTTGAAAATAAAGAAAATAAAGTAAATGAAATTTTAGAAGATTTAACATAGATATAATGGCTCAGTATTCTAGTCAGTACATCTAATTTTGAAGGCGGGCCTAAAG
>CAZNLP010000063.1:0-10779 GCA_964574015.1 uncultured Clostridia bacterium
CAGTAAAAATTAGATTAAAAAGAATGGGTGCTAAAAAGAATCCTTTTTATAGAGTTGTTGTAGCAGATTCTAGAGCTCCTAGAGATGGTAGATTTATAGAAGAAATAGGTTATTATAATCCTGTTTCAAATCCTAAAGAAATGAAAATTGATAATGAAAAAGCTTTAGAATGGATTAGTAAAGGAGCTCAACCAACTGATACTGTAAAAATTTTATTAAGAAAAAACGGAGCTTTTGAAGAATCAAAATCAGAATAGAAAATAAAAAGGCGGTGCAATTATGGGAGAATTAGTTGAATATATTGCAAAAGCATTAGTAGATAATCCTGATAAAGTAAGCATTAAAGAAATTGAAGGAGATAAATCTATTATAATAGAATTAAGTGTTGCAGATGAAGATATGGGTCAGGTTATAGGAAAAAAAGGTAGAATCGCAAAGGCTGTAAGAACCCTTGTAAAAGCTGCAGCTACTAAAGAAAACAAAAGAGTTATAGTTGAAATTGTACAGTAAAATAGGGGATTAGCTTTGGCTAATCCTTTTAAAAAGGTGAAATATGGAAATGTTTTTAGTAGGAAAAATTATAAACACACATGGTCTTAAAGGTTTAATTAGGATTGAATATTATTTAAAGGATCCATACAAACTCGAACTTATTTCTAGAATATTTATTGGTGAAAATCAAAATAAATATGAAATCAAAAAAATACTTTCAGGGAAAAAAATTTTATTGGAATTAAAGGAAGTACAAAATATCGATGATGCTGAGACTTTAAAAAATAAAAACATATATATCGATGTGAAAGAAAAGGAATTACTTATAGAAGATAAAGATGAGTATTTTGTTGAAGATATCATAGGAATGAAAGTTTATGATGAGAAAATGGAATTCATAGGAACAATAACGAAAATTTATCAAACTGGTAAAAATGATATATATGAGTTAGATAACAATGATAAAAAATTAATACCTGCTTCTAAAGAATTTATAAAAAAAATAGATTTAAAGAATAAAAATATGATTGTAGAATTGATAGAAGGATTGATTTAATGAATATTACTTTACTTTCACTTTTTCCTGAAGTTTTAAAAAAGTCATTAGAATATAGTTTAATAGAAAAAGCAATAGAAAAAAACATTATAAATATTAACTATGTTGATATTAGAGACTACTCAAAAAATAAACATAAAAAAGTAGACGACTATCCATACAGTGGTGGGCCGGGTATGCTACTAAAACCGGAACCCTTAGACAGTGCATTAGATATAAACACTGATAAAAACACAAAAATTATTTATATGAGCCCAAAAGGTGAATTACTAAATCAAGAAAAAGTAAAATCTATTTCAAAGTATGAGAAAATTGCTATTATTGCAGGACATTATGAAGGAATAGATCAAAGAATAGTAGATAATAGAGTAGATGAAGTTATTTCTATTGGAGACTATATTTTGACTGGAGGAGAGCTACCAGCCCTTGTGTTAATTGATGCCGTTGCTAGGTTAATTCCAGGTGTTTTAGGGAATGAGTCATCTCACGAAAAAGAGTCTCATGAAAACAATTTATTAGAACATCCTCAATATACTAGGCCGTATGATTTTAAAGGAAATAAAGTTCCTGATATATTGTTGTCTGGCAACCATAAAAAAATTGAAAAATGGAAAAGATTTAAGTCAATTGAATTAACTCTAAAAAATAGATCTGATTTAATTGTAAACAAAGAAAAAATATTAAAAGAATATGAAGAACTTAAAAAAGAATTCGAATAAAATATGTTGATTTAAGAATTCTATTATGCTATAATACATTGAAGTATACGGCGGTCCTCTGTTGATACACATGAACGCTGCAAAAAAGGAGGGTATACTATGAACGTTATTAAAATGTTAGAAAAGGAACAGCTTAAAGATAATGTTGCTGATTTTAATACAGGTGATACTGTAAAGGTACACTTTAGAATAAAAGAAGGTAACAGAGAAAGAATTCAGATGTTTGAAGGAGCTGTGCTTAAAAGACAAGGCGAAGGCGTAAAAGAAACTTTTACAGTTAGAAGGATTTCTTATGGAGTTGGAGTTGAAAGAACTTTCCCACTTCACTCACCTAAGATAGAAAAAGTAGAAATCGTTAGAAAAGGTGAAGTAAGAAGAGCAAAACTTTTCTACTTAAGAAAGAGAACTGGTAAAGCAGCTAAAGTTAAAGAAAAAAAATATCAAAAGTAGTATTATGAGGACGTAAGGTCCTCATTTTTAATAGGAGATGATTATATGAACTGGTATCCAGGACACATGAAAAAAACATATGAAATGCTGAAAGAAAATTTAAAAATAGTAAATTTAGTATTAATAATATTAGATTCAAGGGTTCCAAGAAGTAGTCTTAATCCTGAATTAGATAAATTAATTACTAATAAAGAAAAAATTTATATATTGAACAAATCCGACATCTCTGACAAAAAAATAAACAATGATTGGATAAAATATTTTAGAAACAATAAAATCACAATAGTAGAAAATAATTCCCTTAAGAATAAGAAAAACAAAGAACTTTTTGATAAAATTGAAGATGTTGAAACAAAGCTAAAAGAAAAATATTCAAAAAAAGGATTTAAAAATAAAACTATAAAAATACTAATAGTAGGGGTCCCTAATACAGGAAAATCAACATTTATCAATTATCTAACTAAAAGAAAAAGTGTGAAAACTGGAAATAAACCTGGAGTTACAAGAGGTAAACAATGGATAAAGGTAAAAAGTAAATATGAAATACTTGATACTCCAGGAGTACTATGGCCTAATTTAAAGGATGATAATATCAAATATAATTTAGCTGTGACAGGATTAATTAAAGATAATATTATAGATGATGTTGAACTTTCAATTTATCTCATCAACTATTTAAAGGAAGATTACATTGATAATTTAAGAGAGAGGTACAAAATAAATATAGAATCTGATGATCCATACATTGAAATATTAAACAAAATATCTGCTAAGAAAGGGTTTATTTTAAAAAATCATGAAATAGATTATGATAGAACTGCAGCGACAATATTAAAAGATTTTCGAAATGGGGCATTAGGAAAAATATCTTTAGAAAAACCACAAGAAGGTAATAATGGATAATTTTAAAGTTGAGAAAGAATTATGGGAAAAAGGATATAAATATATAGCTTGTATAGACGAAGTAGGAAGAGGATGTTTAGCTGGTGAAGTCCTTGCCTGTGCTGTTGTAATGCCGAGAGATGTATATTTTGAAGAAATAACAGACTCAAAAAAAATAAGTATTAAAAAAAGAATTTTGCTGTCGAAAATTATTAAGGAAAATGCGTTAGCTTATTCATTTGGAACTGCAAGCCCCATTGAAATTGATAAGCTTAATATAAAAAAGGCAACTTTAAAGGCTATGAGAATTGCTGTAGAAAATTTGAAAATTGATAATGATATAAAAATATATCCAGATATGCTTCTTATTGATGCTGAAAAGATAAGTTTAAATATTCCTCAAAAAAGCATAATTAAAGGAGATTTATACTGTCATGGTATTTCAGCAGCTTCAATTTTAGCAAAGGTTGAAAGAGATAATAGAATTATTGAACTGGTGAATAATAATAATATATTAAAAAAATATGACTTGGAGAACAATAAAGGTTATGGAACAAAAAAACATATTGAAGCAATAAAGCAACATGGTCCAACAGAGTTTCATAGAAAAACTTTTCTAAAAAAAATATTAAATAACAATAAACAAATCTCATTATCGGACAGGGATATATTATGAATCGTAAACAAATTGGCAGTAAATATGAAAAAATAACAGCTAAATTTTTGCAAAAAAAAGAATACGAAATATTGGATATGAACTATAGAAATGTAATCGGTGAAATTGATATTATAAGTAAAAAAAATGGTATTATTATATTTGTAGAAGTAAAGGCGAGAAAAAATGACAAATATGGACTTCCGCGAGAAGCAGTAACTTGGAAAAAAAGAGATAAAATAAAAAAAACAGCACTTATATATATCAAAAATAAGGATCTATATAATTATGAATATAGATTTGATGTTGTAGAAATATATATAAATGAGAAAAAAATTAATCATATTAAAAATGCATTTTAAAAGGATACTTTTGTCAAAAAAGTATCCTTTTTGATTTTAAACTATTCCCTGATCAACCATAGCATCGGCAACTTTTTTAAATCCTGCAATATTTGCACCTGCTACATAATTGTTTTCCATTCCATACTCTTCAGCTGCATTTTTTGTAATTAAAAAAATATTTACCATAATTTCATGCAATCTGCGATCTACTTCTTCAAAAGGCCAAGATAACCTCATGCTGTTTTGAGACATTTCTAATGCTGAAGTTGCAACTCCACCTGCATTTGCTGCCTTTGCTGGAGCTAGTAAGATATCGTTTTCTAAGAAATATTCTATTGCTTCATTAGTACAAGGCATATTTGCACCTTCTCCAACAGCCATACATCCATTTGATACTAATTTTTTTGCTGATTCTATCTCTATATCATTTTGTGCTGCACAAGGTAATGCAACATCACAAGGTATGTTCCATAATTCAGATTGATCATCAACATATTTAGTCTTCGGATGGTAATTCAAATATTCACTTATTCTTTTTCTTTCGACTTCTTTAATTTTTTTGATTGTATCAAGGTTGATACCTTCTTCATCATAAATATAACCTTTAGAATCTGACATAGCAATAACATTTGCACCTAATTCTTGTGCTTTCTCACAGGCATAAATAGCAACATTACCAGAGCCTGAGATTACTATTTTTTTATTTTTCATGCTGTAATTATGAAAATTCAACATTTCTTTAAGAAAATAAATTGTTCCATAACCCGTGGCCTCTTTTCTTACGAGAGAACCACCGTAATTTAATCCTTTACCGGTTAAAACTGCAGGTTCATACTGATTCTTTATTCGTTTGAATTGTCCGTAAAGATAACCTATTTCTCTTGCTCCAACTCCAATATCTCCAGCAGGAACATCAACGTTTGGACCGATATGTCTGTGTAGTTCAGTCATAAAACTCTGGCAAAATCTCATTATTTCTGCATCAGATTTACCCTTAGGATCGAAGTTAGAACCACCTTTACCTCCACCAATAGGTAGACCGGTTAGTGAATTCTTAAAAATTTGTTCAAATCCTAAAAATTTAATAATACCTATGTATACACTCGGATGGAATCTTAAACCACCTTTGTAAGGACCTATAGCACTATTAAATTGAGTTCTGTATCCTCTGTTTACATGAATACCACCATTATCATCAGTCCAGGCAACTCTAAATGAAATAGTTCTTTCAGGTTCAACTATTCTCTCTAAAACTCCGGATTTTTCATACTCAGGATGCTTAACCATAACTGGTCTAAGAGAAGCGAATACTTCCTCTACTGTTTGAAGAAATTCAACTTCATGAGCATTTCTTGATTTAACTTGTTCTAATACATCATCAATATAAGACATGTATACCTCCTATTGTTATTTTTTTTAATTATATAACAAAAACGTAACAACATCAAATAAAATAAAAATAATATTATTCTTTTATTTAACAATATTAGATTGTGTTTCACAAATAATAAAAAAAACATATCAAAATTAACTATTCAACCATCAGATGTTACAAAATATTAATATATAAAATGTTTCTCTTTAATTGAATTTTTATTCTTTATTAATTATAGTAATATTAATAAAAATAAGGAGTTATTTATGCTATCAAAAATTAATACCTGTGTTTTACAGGGTCTTCAAGGACATAAAATTGAAGTAGAATCGGATATAAACAATGGTCTTCCTTCCTTTAGTATAGTAGGATTACCTGATGTAGCTATTAAGGAATCAAAGGAAAGAGTAAGATCTGCTATCTCAAATAGTGGATATAGGTTTCCAATGAATAGAATCACAATAAACTTATCACCAGCATCTATTAGAAAAGAAGGAAGCCAGTTGGATTTACCTATAGCATTAGGAATTTTAAATTCTATGGGCAAAATAAATGAAATTAAGGAAGATAGTTTTTTTATAGGTGAATTATCATTAAATGGTGATATTAAGTATGTAGATGGAGCATTACCTATGATCATTTCTCTAAGAGAAATGGGTATTAAAGATATATACATCCCTTGTGAAAATTTAGAAGAATGTAGTTACATTGAAGGTATCAATATTTTCCCTGTAAAAGATTTAATTGAACTTACAGGAATTTTAAATGGAACACAAAGGATGAAACCATTAAAGATTAAAAATTTTAATGATGTTGAAAAAACTAAGGAATATGATTTAGATTTTTCAGAAGTTAAAGGACAGGAAACTCTTAAAAGAGCAGTAGAAGTAGCAGTAGCTGGAAGTCATAATTTAATAATCGTTGGTCCGCCAGGTTCAGGCAAAACTATGATAGCTAAAAGAATTCCCAGTATTATGCCTGACCTGACTTTTGATGAAGCACTTGAAATAACTCAAATTTATAGTGTTTCAGGTATAAAACATGTTAAAAAACTTATTAAAGATAGACCTTTTCGTTCTCCACATCATACTATTTCTAAAACAGCTTTAGTTGGAGGAGGAAGAATCCCTAAACCTGGAGAAGTTTCGCTATCCCATTACGGAGTATTGTTTTTAGATGAAATGCCCGAATTTTCTAAAAAAACTTTAGAAGTTATGAGGCAGCCTATTGAAGATGGGGAAATATTAATTTCAAGAGCTAATGCTAACTTAAAATATCCTTCGAAATTTATGTTAGTTGCTAGTATGAATCCATGTCCATGTGGATACTTCGGAGATCCTAAACATGAATGTAGATGTACTCAAAATCAAATTGACAGCTATTTAAATAAGATAAGTGGACCATTACTAGATAGAATAGATATTCAAATTGAAGCAAATCCTATTAAATACAATGATTTGAAAAATAACGAAACGACAGAAAATTCATTTACTATTAAAGATAGAATTAATAAGGCTAGGGAAATTCAACAAATGAGATTTAAAGGTATAAATGTATTTTCTAATTCACAACTTTCAAACAAAGATATTAAAAAGTTTTGTAAATTCACGAATGAGGCTGAAGGTTTACTAAAAAAATCTTTTGATAGCTTAGGACTGAGTGCGAGGGCTTATAATAAAATAATAAAGGTTTCAAGAACAATAGCAGATTTAGATTTTTCAGAGATTATAGATGTTGATCATATAGCAGAAGCTATACAGTATAGAAATTTAGATAGAAAGTTTTGGAGTTGAAAATGAACTATAAAGATACCTTACTACTAATCAACAGTAGTATCGGCCCTAAAAATAATATTATTGATAATTTAATTGGATATTTTGGTGAAGCAGAAAAAATAATAGAAAACTTTGGTTATTACAAAAATGATTTGGAATTTATATCTGAGGAAGATAAAATAAAGATTGAAAAAAGTATAAAATCCGATTATTTGGATAATATAAAAGAATATATTTTAAAAGAAAATATAAAAATAACAACAAAAAAAGATGATGCATACCCAGAAAAATTAAATTTAATAGAGAATTCACCATTTATTCTTTATACTAAAGGTATAATTAATAATATTAACAAACTAAATCTAAATATAGGTGTAGTTGGATCAAGAAAGGCTACAAACTACGGGAAATGGGTTTGTGAAAAATTTTGTAAAGATCTTTCTTTAAAAAATGTAGCGATAACAAGCGGGATGGCTATAGGAATAGATACTATATCTCATAAAACCTCTTTAGAAAACAAAGGAACCACTATAGCTGTATTAGGATGTGGCGTAGATGTTGTATATCCAAAAAGAAACAAAAAACTTTATGACAGAATTGTAAATAATGGATTAATAATATCAGAGTTTCCCCTCAAATCTCAGGCTAGACCCTATAATTTTCCAGTTAGAAATAGACTAATAAGTGGTTTAAGCGATGGGCTATTAGTTGTAGAAGCAAGTGATAAAAGTGGAACATTGATTACGGCTACTTATGCAGCTGAACAGGGAAAAGAAATTTTTGCAGTTCCAGGAAATATAGATAATTACTTAAGCAAAGGGACTAATCAGCTTATAAGAGAAGGTGCAAAAATAACCGTATCGTCTGAAGATATTTTAGAAGAATTTTCTTTCTTAGATAATGTAATTGATAAAACCGAAGAAAATATAAACCTATCTGATTATGATGAAGAAGAAATATTTATAATCAATTTACTGAAGGAAGGATCTAAAAATATAGTAGAAATAAGCGAAAAAGCAAGCATAAATCAAAAAAAATTACTATCAAAATTGACATTATTAGAAATGCAAGGTATTATATCACAAGAAAAAGGTAAAAATTTTAGATTAAAAAAATAGCTGGAGGAATTTAATGAGTAAAAATTTATTAATAGTGGAATCTCCATCAAAAGCAAGAACTATTAAAAAGTTTTTAGGGAGCAACTATAAGGTTAAAGCATCAGTGGGACATTTAAGAGATCTTCCTAAAAGCAAGCTGGGAATTGATATAGATAATGATTTTGAACCAAACTACATTACTATTAGGGGAAAAGGAAAAGTTATAAAGGAATTAAAAAAAGAAGCAAAAAAAGCCGATAAAATTTTCTTGGCGACTGACCCCGATAGAGAGGGAGAAGCAATTTCTTGGCATATTGCAAAAATATTAAAACTGGATGATTCAGACAAAATAAGAGTAGAATTTAATGAAATTACAAAGAATGCAATTAAAAATGCTGTTAAGGAGCCGAGAAACATAAATTTTAATTTAGTTAATTCTCAGCAAGCAAGACGTTTACTTGATAGGATAGTAGGATACAAGATAAGTCCTCTGCTTTGGAAAAAAATCGAAAGAGGATTAAGTGCTGGTAGAGTACAATCTGTTGCTGTAAAGCTGATTTGCGATCGTGAAGATGAAATTGAAAAGTTTGAACCAGAAGAATATTGGACTTTAGATGGAATATTTCATAAAGATTTAAAATTGGAAACTAAGTTTAAAGGGAAACTTGAAGGTAAAAAAGTAAAGAAAATAAAAATAGAAAATGAAGAAAAAGCTGGGGAAATATACGAGGAAATAAATTCACAAAAAAACGGTGAAGTTTATAAGGTAAGTAAAAAGAAGAGAAAAAGAAGACCACTACCGCCTTTTATAACCAGTACTTTGCAGCAAGATGCAAATAGAAAATTAGGGTTTTCAACTAAAAAAACAATGGTTGTAGCTCAACAACTTTATGAAGGAATAGATTTAAAGAATGATGGAACAGTAGGTTTAATAACTTATATTAGAACTGATTCATATAGGGTATCTGATGAAGCCAAGGCAAATACTTCTAATTTTATTAAATCTGAATTTGGCGACAAGTATTTACATGCTAATCATAAATTTGGGAAAAACAAAAAAGGAGCACAAGATGCCCACGAATGTATAAGACCAACATATATAGATAAAAAGCCGGATGCTATTAAAAAATCCCTATCATCAGACCAATTTAGGTTGTATAATTTAATATGGGAAAGATTTATTAGTAGTATGATGTCTTCAGCTCAATATGAAAGTTTATCAATAGATATAGATATAAAAGGATATGTATTTAGATATAATGGTAAAAATTTAATATTTGATGGATTCACGAAAGTATACAATATAAATGAAAATTATGTGAAATTACCAGATATCAAGGAGAAGGAGAAGCTGGAGTTAATTAAATTGATTAAGGAGCAGCATTTTACAAATCCACCGCCAAGATTTAATGAGGCGAGTTTAGTAAAAACAATGGAAGAACTTGGAATAGGAAGGCCAAGCACCTACGCGCCGACTATTTCTACTATATTATATAGAAACTATGTTAGATATGAAGAAAACAAATTTATCCCTACGGATATGGGAAAACTTGTAACTAAAGTTTTAGTGGAAAATTTTGAAAATATAATTAACGAAAAATTCACTGCAGAATTAGAAAACAAACTGGACTTAGTAGAAGAAGGTAGTGCTGAATGGAAAGAAATTATCAGAGAGTTTTATGAAACCTTTAGTAAAACATTAAAGAAAGCAGAAGAAAATATTGAAAAAATTGAAAAAGAAGTAATAGAAACAGATATTAAATGCGAAAAATGTGGAGCTAATATGGTTGTTAAAAAAGGAAGATTCGGAAAATTTTTAGCATGTCCAAACTATCCTGAGTGTAAAAATACGAAACCATATGATGAGAAAAATGGTGAAGAAGCCGAAGAAAAAATAAGCGATGAAAAATGTGAAAATTGCGGAGCGAATTTAGTAGTAAAAAAAGGTAGATATGGAGAATTTTTAGCATGTCCTAACTACCCAGAATGCAAATTCACAAAACAGATTACAAAAAGTACTGGTATTAAATGTCCGAAGTGCGATGATGGAGAAATAGTAGAAAAAAGAAGTAAAAAAGGAAGAACTTTTTACGGATGCAGTAATTACCCGGAATGTGACTTTGTAACATGGAATAAACCTGTAGATGAAAAATGTGATGAATGTGGAAGTATCATGGTAAAGAAAAACAATAAAAAAGGTGAAAAAATAGTATGTTCAAACAAAGAATGTACTAAAAAATAATATTTACAAAATATATCCTTTATGATATACTACTTCAGGTAATACACACAGTTATTAATTTTGCAGGTAGTGCCATAAAAGTATTATTATGGTTCCTGTAGAAGAAGATGTAACTGGAGGAATAAAACTAAGGAGGAAAATTATGTCAATTGTAAACATGAAAAAATTATTAGAAGCAGGTGTTCATTTTGG
>CAZNLP010000064.1:0-10726 GCA_964574015.1 uncultured Clostridia bacterium
TTTTTTTGGAAGAATTATCTATACCCTTAAAGATTTAACCATATACTTTCTAAACTTCTCTACATCCATTTTTGTGAGAATCTTGCAATTAGGTTTATCTGTGCATTTCTTTCTATTATCTGCATAACTCATCCCTCTTGTTATGCCATCTCTGGTATCCACTTGGACAAACATATCCTGGGACTCAAACATTTCAGGATTTGTTAAAGCTAAAATCGCACATGGGTCGTGGATAGCATTATCCTTTGATATATAGTCTACAACCATGGCGACTCCAATATCAGATATTTTAGTCCCTATTTCTTTCATTTCTTTCAAATTTTCCTCCGTAAGGGTAGCACTGTAGGTGAGATTTAATCCTGAAAGTATTATAGGTACACCACTGTTTAAAACTATACTTGCAGCTTCAGGATCTACGTGAAAGTTGAACTCACTGCAGGGAGTTACGTTGCCGTTGTTTATAGCTCCTCCCATTATACTCAGAACATTTATTTTTTCTTTAACCTCAGGATAAGCTTTAAAAAGCATGGCTATATTAGTTAAAGGGCCAACTGCAGCTATATTTATCTTTTCATCAGAATTTAACAATATATCTCTAATCAATATAACAGCATCTTTATTAGACAGCTTCTTTTTTACTTCATCGGTAAATAAGTTCAAACTTCCACCGAATCCATCTGAACCGTGGGTATCTGAAAACTGGTGGAGAGGCTTTACTATTGGCCGGGATTCCCCTCTTGCTACAGGGCAATCTAAAGCAAGAAGATCTGCAAGGTAAAGTGCGTTTCTAGTAGTATAGTCAATATTTACATTTCCGTTTACTGAAGTGATCGCTTTTATATCTATTTCTTCTAAATAATTAGCTGTAAAAATTGCAAAAGCATCATCAACTCCAGGATCACAATCGATTATTAGTGGTATTTTTTTCAATTTAATCTCCTTCTATTTTTTTAATTTTATTAATTATTCTATGAGATAATTAAAGTACATTTATTATTTCTACCACATCAAACTCTTCACATACTACAAGCATATCTTCATTAAACTCTATACCTAACTCTTTTAGTTCTTTAGTGAAATATTCTATATGTACATCTCTCCAGTACTTAAGGCTTTTATTGCCCTCTCCTTCTCTATATGCGAAATCTTCATCTACATCTTTAAATGGAATTATAGAAACTTTTATATTTTTAATTACACATACAGGATTTCCTTCCCAGTCTGTGATTATATTCAAGTCTCCTACTTCAGGAATTGTCTCATTTTCTATTTCGTACCAGTATTTTAAAGAGGTTGTAGCTCTTTTTATTCCTTTTAAAGTTAATTTGGCAAGTTCATTGGCATTTTTTTCATCATCACAGAAATGCCATGCTTTTTCAAAATTCCCTTTACCTTCTTTTATAAATTTTTTATATTCTTCCAGTAGTTTCTTTACTTCTTTTTCCATATTATACTGCTCCTTGTAGTTTATAAAAACTTCTTTTTTTATATTCTTACTTAGTATTATAACATTTATCTGTATATATAAATAAAAAATATTGGAAAATGGCAGCGAATTAATTCGCTGCCATTTAGGGGGAATTTATGAAATTTAGTTGTTTGCATTATAACAAATTTTACCGTTAATTATAGTATATTTAACTTCTGCATTCGTATCTACTGAAGGCATTCCTTTAAATAATACAATATCAGCATCTTTACCAACTTCTATTGAGCCTACTTTATCATCTATTCCTAATATTTTAGCCGGATTTATAGTAAGCATATTTATAACTCTTTCTATCTCTCCACCGAACCTAATTACTTCACCTGCTTGAACAATCAATACATCAGGATTCAGTATAGGGCCATCTGTCATAATAGAGCAAATTACTCCTCTTTTATCTAATTCTATTACACTATGTATATCTATTTTTCCACATTCTCCAGGTAATAGTGGCACTCCTATAGGTCCATATATTACTCCTTTACAGTTGGATTTTTCTATGTCATCGTAAAAATCACTTGCTCCCCAAGCATGGTCTAGAGTAAAATAAATATCAAATTCTTCAGCAATTTTTATTGTTGTAAGCATATCAAACTGCTCGCAGTGTACTTTTAAAGGAATTTCTTTATTGAGAACCTTCCCTATATTTTCCATGCCTGAATCATATTCAAAACTTTTACTACTATCTTTTTTATGCTCTTCTTTCTTTTTAAGGTATTCTTTTCCCTTTATCAGATTTTCTCTTATTATCTGAGCAATAGCCATTCTTGTCATAGGCCTTTGATTTCTAGGACCATATACTCCCTTTGGATTGCCTCCTAAAGCCATTTTTAGAGCTACAGGATTTTTAATGCACATATCCTTTATATTTCTCCCGTGAGACTTTACAGCACATACCATTCCTCCTATTACATTACCGCTGCCTGGAGCTACTGCAGATGTGGTGATACCAGATTTTAGAACTCTATCAAACACCTCTGATTTTGTATCTATTGAGTATATAGATTCTAATTCTGGAGTAACTGGATCTGTCATCTCATTTAAATCTTGATCGTCCATAGTTTTTCCAAACCCACCTATGTGACTGTGGGCATCTACTATACCTGGAATTGTTATCAGTCCTTCTCCGTTTACAATTTCTGTGCTGTCCTCGAATTTTAAGTTCTCTCCAACTTCTTTTATTTTTCCATCATCTATAAGGATGTCGCCATTTTCTATTACTTCTCCTGCCGAAGTATAAATTTTTGTATTTTTAATTACCAGCATGATTTATCCCTCCTAGCATTTAATATGTTTTTTCCTCTAATAAATACCTTTTCTATTTTAGAGTTATAAGATTTAATCGGATTATTTGTCCAGATGGATAAATCTGCTTCCTTACCTTCTTCTAAGGTTCCTATTTTATCGTCTATTCTTAAAATTTTTGCCGGTATTGAAGTTATCATTCTAATTACATCCTCACTATTTATTCCATACTTGTAGGCTAAAATAGCATTCCATAAAAGAGATTCTTTTCCAGATGCGCTTATATCTCCACAGGAGCTGATTGCTATATTCACTTCATTGTCTAATAACTCTTTTATGCTTTTAAAGTCAACATTTTTATTTACATAAGACATAGCATTTGTTATATCTCCTAATATTATGTCGTTTTTATTTTCTATGATATCGCCTACTTCTAAATCTATGCCGAAGGCTCCTGTATAAACAATTTCTATGTCGAAATCTTTCAATGCATACTCTACAGCATCTATTTCTGCTTTAGTATTTGTATTTACAAATAATGGGATTTTTTTCTCCAATACTTTTTTTAATGCTTCATTTTTGCTGTCATATTTCTTCTCATCATCTTTTTTAGCCTTTATTAATGCTTCTCTAAGTAGGGAAAAAGCCCCCATTTTTGTCATAGGTTTTACTTTTCTTTCCCCGTAGGTTTTTTTAGATGCACTTGTAACTGAAGCAATCATTGCATTATCTTCTTTTACTATCATTTCATATGGATGGTTTCCAAAAGTTTTAAATACTGAAGACTGACCTCCTATAACGTTTGAAGTAGCTGGGGTAATTCCTGCAGAAGTAATTCCGTATTCAAAAACTCTTTGAAAATTCATACTGTCTTGATCAAAAGAGTATTTAACTTTCAACTCAGGTGTAATAGGGTCAGATGCTTCCTTTAAGTCATTATCTTTCCACCCTGGTCCAAAAGCTCCCCAAACATTTAAAGATTCTATAAAACCTGGGAATATTTCTTTTCCTTCAGCATTAATTTCATACTCTATGTCTTCGTCATTTACTTTTATTGATTTATCTATTTTTTCTATATATTTTTCTTTGATTAATACGTCAAATTCTTTGAAAATATTACCATTTCCATCGTGAATATTTCCATTTCTTATAATAATCATAATTGCCTCCTACTTTCGGTTTAAATAATCTGCCATTATGAGACCACATTCTAACTGGATGGAAACTAGTTTTTTGATAGGTACAACTTGATAGTTTATTTCTTTTTCTAAATATTCACTTAAATCTTTCAGAGCTTTCTTCGAATTTTCAAAAGCTTCATTTAATTTTTTGAATTTTTCTGTATTCTTTTCACTTTCATTCATCTTTTCTATTTCTACTTCGCTCGCTCTTACTAAAAGACCGTAGGATAGCATCTTGTAAAATTTTGCTATATATAGATTATCAAATTTTTCAGCAACTGTTGCTTTTCTTTGAAATTCTTTGTTTTCTTCGACCATTTTTCTTGTTGCTTCGTTGCTTTTTTTTGTATCAGTAAAAGCATCTAAAGCGAGTTTGAAAGGATTTTTTTCATCTAGATATTCTTCTATATTATTTAGCGTTTCAGTAATAAATTCATTTGCCTCTTCGTCAAATTCTATGCTTTTTAATACAGCTTCTTTTCTTGTTATATCAGCTTCTGATAAATCCGTTATACGCTCTTCATAAAAGTAAGGTAGTTCGGTAAGCATAGTAAAAGAGTCTGCTAACTTCATTGCATAGTCGGCACTGCAGGTTCCTGCATTAATAACTTTTTCTGGATGTTCTATGCCATATTTTTCTAGGTAGTCATAATTTTGCTGTATACCCAAATTTTTATATACTGCAGGTGCATAAGCTTCAACATATGGAGCTTCTGGTTCTCCTAAGTTTAAAGGTACATTTTGTTTTTTAGCTGCATTTTTTAAGTCTTCATATATATCTTTAGTATCATCAGTTAGATACCAGTATACTCCTCCAAATCCTGCATTATGTAGTGAATAAATAAATTTAGGTTTGATCTCATCTATCAACTTCATCATAGCTTTTGTTTCTGGTATAGTATCATGAAAGTGTAAATTTTTATGATCTACTGGAAATGTCCAATCTACCTGTTGATGACCTGCTGGTCTAAAGAAATTTCTTGAGTAGTTATATAGTGTGTATGGTCCTTTAAACCAGTTTTCATTTAGCTTTGTACCATCTACATCCCATGATTTTATTATGTACCATGTGTAATCTAACTTATCTCTCAGTTCTTTATTTTTAGCTAACTCTTCTGTGAAGTATTCCAGCATCATAGCTCCAATTGGTTCATTTGGATGTGGACATCCAAACATAAGTCCATTTTTACTTCCCTTACCAATTTTTAAGCAGTATAGACTGTTGTTGTCTCTTGTTTTTCCCATTTCAAAAACTTCAACAATTTCAGGATATTTATTAGCTAATTTTTTGCTGTTCTTATCCATTTCTTCTACCGTCAAAAATTCTTTGTAATCAGGTACTCTATTTATTATTTGTTCTATTAGCTCTTTCATTGTTCACTCCTCTTATAAGAAAACTAATTGCATATTTAAATATGCAATTAGTCTATGTTTTGTTTTATTTATTTAAGATCTGTAAAAGTATATTCTTGCCATCCCCATTTACCTGCACCATCTATTGGAAGATTAATCCAGTCGTCATTATTTGCATCGTAAGCTGCATAAGCAACTATAGGAATGTATGGTAGATCTTCTGCAAGCATTGCTTGAGCTTCTTTATATAATTCCGCTCTTACTTCCTGATCTCCTATAGCAGCTGCTTCAGCTAGTATATTATCAAATTCAGGATTGTTGTATGATGCATAATTGCTTCCTGAATCAGATCCAAATCTTTTTGCCAGTGCTGCCGGGTCAGGTCCCATAAATCCACCCTGCATCTCGAGTATAAAGTTTCTATTTGCTCCTACTTTTTCAAACCATGCATTAAATTCATGTACTTGAACTATTAATTCAATACCTGCTTCTCTTAATGATGCTTCTATTAGTTTAGCAGTATCCGGATATCCGTATCCTTCAAATACATCTATTGTCAATCCTCTTACATAGTATCCGTCTTCATCTTTTTCATATCCAGCTTCTTCTAATATATTTACTGCTTCTTCTATACTAAATTGTGGAGCTGTGTCTTCATTATTTGTTGCCCATTCTATTAATGATGGATACATATTGTATTCAGGTGGTTGAATACCATCAAATATTTTCTGAGAAATTTCTTCTCTATCAATAGCTGTTGCTATAGCTCTTCTTAGATTTACATCTTGAACTTCTTCAGCTTCAAGGTTGAATATAATTCTCATTGGAGATGGATATTCGTTAAGCATTAACCTAATATTAGGATTTGCTTCTAACTCCGGCACATTTGCTGCAGGTACCGCTTCCAGTACATCTATTTGACCATTTATCAGAGCCTGAACTGCTGTAGCATCATCAGGTACTATTGAAAATACTAATCTATCAATTTCAGGACTTCCCTCGTGATAATCTTCATTAGGTACTAAAGTTATACTTTCTCCTTGTTTATATTCTGATAAAATAAACGGTCCTGATCCTACTGGTTCCATTGTTGCTGGATTATCTTCCCAGCTTTCTCCACTGTTGAAAACATGTTCTGGAAGAATAAATGTAGCATACCATCCTAAGTCCGCAATAAAGGATACATCTGCTTCATTCATATTGAATACTACTGTATAGTCATCTGGAGTTTCTATAGAGTCAACAATATTTAGTCTGCTGCTGAAGTAGTATGCATCATTTTCTTTAATTGTTTCAAAGGTATATTTTACATCTTCACTTGTAACAGGTTCCCCGTCTGTCCAGTTAGCATCGTCTCTAATATGGAATGTAATTGCTTTACCGTCCTCACTAACATCCCAATCTGTTGCTAAGTCAGGTATTACTTGTTTTGAAGCATCAAGTTTTACCAATCTATTGTATATGTTTTGTACAATAGCATAAGCAAAATCATCAGCCTGCATATCAGGGTTAAATGACATAGGGTCTCCTGCTGCTCTAACTATAAGAACTTTTTCAATATCAGGTTCTTCCGCTTCCTCCTCTGAATCTTCATCAGGTTCTTCTGCTGGTTCCTCAACAGGTTCTTCTGCTGGTTCGTCCACAGGTTCTTCTCCATTAGAACACCCAACTCCTAAGGTAAAAACAAGAACTAATACTAATAAAATTGATAATATTCTCTTTTTCATTTTACTCCTCCTCTTTATTTTTTATTTAATCTATCACAAGCTACAAGATGTCCTCCACCAACATCTTCAGTAGCAGGATATTTTTTATAACACTCATCTACAGCTTTATAGCACCTCGGTGCAAAGTAGCATCCCGGTCCAGGATCTATAGGTGTAGGAGGTTCTCCCTCAATCTTTATGTTCATTATTTTTTCTTCCGGGTCAATTGATGGACAATTTGAAATAAGGACCTTAGTATATGGGTGTTGAGGATTTTTAATTATCTCATCTCCTTGTCCGTATTCAACAATTCTTCCTAAATACATCACAGCAATATTATCTGATATATATCTAGTTAAAGCTATGTCGTGACTTATAAATATCACGGCAGAATCTTGTTCTTTACTTAACTTTTTCAACATATTAATTATTTCTGCCCTTACAGATACATCAAGCATTGAAACCGGCTCATCAGCTATAATAAATTCAGGATCGAAAAGCATTGCTCTTAATATGGATATCCTTTGAAGCTGTCCTCCTGAAAGTTCGTGGGGATATCTTCTTAATATATCTTCAGCTGGATAAAGTCCTCCTGATTCTAATTCTTTTTTTACTATATCGTATCTTTCTCCTTTGTTATTTCCTATACCGTGTATCTTTAAAGGTCTAGTCATTATTTCTAGTATAGTGTCTCTAGGAGTGAAGGTGTCGAATGGATTTTGAAAGATAATTTGTACTAGTCTTCTAAATTTTCTAGGATCATCTTCAATTAATTTTTGAGTAGAAGTTTGATTTATAAAAATATCCCCCTTAGTCGGTTCTTCTAATCTAGCTAAAATTCTTCCTAAGGTTGATTTGCCGCAACCACTTTCTCCTATAACTCCTAGTATTTCTCCTTTATTTACACTAAGAGAAACTTGGTCTACAGCTTTTATCCATTTTTTATTAAAGTCAATTATTTTTTTATCACTTTTATGAGGGTACCATCTTGAAACATTCTTTATTTGAACATAGGCATTATTATTCATTCTTTCCACCTCCATATAAGTGACAACTAATATATCTTCCATCCCCTAATTTAATAGTTTCAGGTTTAGTGTCTTTGCAAATTTTCATAGCATATTTACATCTAGGTTCAAATATACACCCACTATACTTTTTACTTAAATCCGGCAGAAAACCTTTAATGGCTTCTATTTTATCTTTTTTACCTCTTAATGATGGAAAAGAAATCATTAGTCCTTTTGTATAAGGATGCTTAGGATTTTTTAAAACATCTTCTACTTTACCAATTTCCATGAATTCACCTGCGTACATTACTGCAATTTTATTGCATGATGCTGCTACTACTGATACATCGTGAGTTATCATAATTCTAGTCATATCCATTTCTTTTTCCATTTTTACTATTTCTTCCAATATTTGTCCTTGCGTTACAACATCAAGTGCAGTTGTAGCCTCATCAAGGATTAATAATTTTGGGTTATGGATAATACTAAGTGCTATGGAAACTCTTTGAAGCATCCCTCCCGAAAGTTGGTGAGGATATGATTTATATACACTTTCAGGCAAATTTACTAAACTAAGCAAATGTGAAAATCTTTTATATATTTCTTTAGTTGTAGAATTTTTATTATGAACCTTATATATATCTTCAACCTGTCTGCCTATTCTATGTACAGGACTTAATGAATTCATAGACTTTTGAAAAACTACAGATAATTCGGACCATCTTATTTTTTTATATTCTTTCTCACTTAAATTCGTTAGATTTTTTCCTATAAAGTTGGCCTCTCCTGATACTTCAGAGCTGTTTTTAGGAAGTAGATTTAATATACCCATAGCTAAGGTAGATTTACCTGAACCGGATTCACCTACTATTCCTAAAGAATCTCCTTTATAAATTGAGAAGTTTGCATTTTTTACAGCATATATTCTTTTATTTTCTTTCTTGTTTATATAGGTTACGTTGTAATTTTTTAAATCTAATATGCTTTCCATTATTTGCCACCCTTCATTGTCATATGTTTAGGGTTTAATACGTGGTTTAGACCATCACCCAGTAAATAAAAAATCGTAACTGTTATAACTATAGCTATCCCTGGAAATGTGGTTATCCACCATGCACTTGTAATATATGCCTTTCCAGCTTGAATCATCTGTCCCCAGCTTATTATATTAGGATCTCCAAGACCTAAAAAGCTTAAAGAAGCTTCAGTAAGTATTGCATTAGACATACCTACAGTAGTATTTGCTACTACAGGAAAAACGCCGTTAGGTATTATGTATTTTGTTAATATCTGTCTTTGATTTTCTCCCATAGCTACTGCACCTTTTACAAAGGTTCTTTCTCTTAAGGAAAGGGCCTGAGCTCTCATTAATTTTGCATTGCTAGGCCAAGTAGTAAGCCCAATTACTATCATTACATTCGTTATACTATTGCCAAATAGTGCAATTATCAAAAGTATCAAGAAAAAGGTAGGAAGCATCATAAAAACATTAATTATTTCTGATACAAAATGATCAATTCTACCACCAAAATATCCAGATATACCTCCTATAAAAACACCTAGTATGCCAGAAATTAATGCAGATATAACTGCTACCATTAAGGAAGTTCTAGCACCGTAAATAATCATACTGAATATATCTTGTCCCATGTTGTTAGTTCCTAAAATATGATCATTTTCACTTATTTTATTTAAAACATCCGGTCCGTAATTATAAGGATCATGTGTTGATATAACTGGAGCTAACATGACTACTAATAGAAAAAAAATTATTCCATATACTCCTAATCTAAGTTGTGTATCACTGTTTATTATCGAATTGATTTTCTTTAATTTATTTATCATGTACACCACCTTAATATCTTATTCTTGGGTCAAATAAAGCATATACTATATCAACTATAATCATCATAACTGCAACTGATATAGACATAATCAAATATATACCCATAAGGGTTGGATAGTCTCTTTGATTAATTGCAGTCAGTACAAGTCTTCCTGTTCCCGGCCAGGCAAATACAATTTCTATAAGTGCAACACCTGTTATAAGATATGCCATAGATATACCAAATATTGTTATAGTTGGTAAAATAGCATTCCTAAATATATATTTATTGAAAATTTTTCTTTCATTCATCCCGGTTGCTCTTAATGTTAGAATGTAATCTTCACTCATAACTTGAAGGACTGAAGATTTTGATATTCTAAAGTATATTGGAATTTGAATTAATACCAAAGTTCCTACAGGAAGAATCATGTGTTTTAAAACATCAAGGTAATAATATATTCCAGTATATGACGCTCTGATATCTGTCATTCCATAAGATGGAAGTATTTTAAGTTGAGTAGCAAAACCTATAATAAGCATGAGTCCCAACCAAAAAGATGGCATTGAATTGAATATATATGATACTCCTGAAAAAATTATATCGGCAATTGATCCTTCTCTACGGGCGGCTTTTATACCCATCATAGTCCCTAGTATCAAGGCTAGGACAGCTGCTGTAAATACAAGTAAAAGGGTTTCACCAATTTTTTCTTTTATCATTTCAGTAACAGGTCTATTATATATAATTGAAGTGCCCAAATCACCTTTGAGTGCAGTTTTAAGATAAGATACAAATTGATTTGGTAGTGGTTGATCAAGACCATACTTTTCTTCTAAAGCAGCTCTTAGTTCAGGGTCGTCTGTTTCTTTACCCATTAATGTTTTTACTGGATCTCCTGGAGCTAATCTTATTATTA
>CAZNLP010000065.1:0-10665 GCA_964574015.1 uncultured Clostridia bacterium
TTTCTGATTCTGCTTCCTCTATTATTTCTGTATTAGCTTCATCGGGATTTACATTGTCAAAATCATCAACAATAACATTACCCATTAATGTATATGTATAATTATAGTGACTTGGTATTTGAGTCTCTGTATTAGGATATGTGATAATTGCCGTGAAATCGCTACAACCACCAGCTTTTCTAATCCAATCTTCCATGTATGCTTGATCACCATGTCTATTTAAAGTACTCTCTTGAGGAGTTATTTTATAAGCATTTGCAACTCCACCTAAAGAGTCTGTAAAAATATTTATGTCAAAATATTATTGAAGTATAAAATATAAAAGTATTGTTATTGCAATGATTAAAAAAAATACTTCTAAAAAAATTATCGAAAAATTGAAGTAAATACATATTTTATTTTAAAGTTTCATCATCAGAAATCTTTCTATAAGATTTTTATCAAATAAAGTTTGAAAATACCATTTTCAATCGCATCTTTAATTTTATAATCTAATTTCATATAAAAATCTAGCAACTAAGTTATCTATCTTTTAAATTTTATTATAAATAGCTGTTTATAATACATAATTAAAAAATATTTGTAATATTGTCAATTTTATCTCTTTAATTGTATTAATTTTTACAGTATTAGTCAATTTTACACTAAGCCCTGTTCAATTAAGAGCAAGGTTAAGTGTGTGTTTTTAATCATCATACCTATCTACAAGTTGGTTATTGCTATTATAAAGTTCTGCTGGATCACTTTTAGTGTTGTTCTAAGTTCCCCTGCCATCTAACCAGTGAAAATCTATTCCGTCATTTCTAGCAAAACCTCCTACCTTAGCAGTTTCTCCTGCTCCAAGGGTAAAATCTTCAAAAATAAAGCTTTACTCCCCTCTAACAGATAGGATTTTCCAACCCTTTAGATTAACACTTGTATCACTTATATTTTCAAGTATGATATATTCTAACTTCTTATCTAATTTTGCTGTCTCTATCTTTTAATCTGTTACTTCTTCTGTTGTAGCTTCATCTGTTTGTTTTTGTTCTTCTATTATAGGCTCATTTGCTTCATCAGAATTTACGTTAGGAAATTCATCTACTATTATATTATCGTTTATTTCATATGTATATTTATAGTTACTAGGTATTTGAGTTTCCGTATTTGGATAATTTATTTCAGAAACGAATTTTTTACATCCCCTGTATTTCTAATAAACTTTGATTTTATTTACTCTTAATGTTGGTTGTCCTGCTTCTGTCCAGATAATTTGACCATTTTTAAAACATTTAATTGGATAAAAAGAGAGATTATCACCAATTAAAGCTAAGTTAGTTAACGCTTTTAATGCATTGGATTCCAAAATTAAATCATTAACTGGATTTACAATTTCCCCATTTATTATTTTATATGCTTCAGAAGCTTTTAGTCTGAAATTGAGAGTTTTGGGATTTAAATTGCCATAAATGAAGTCAACAACATAGTATCCATTATCAATACTCTCGATAATCTTATTAGGTTTGATATTTCCATTTTTTATATAAATACAACTCATTCTTGGTATTTCATCATAAATATATGAACTTCTAACATTCGAGTTGTAATCTCCCTCGCTATTAATAAAGTTTTTTAACGTTCCACGATCAACTAGAAGTTTCCTGATAAAATTTAATCCTGATTTTTTCTTTAATACTTGTGATTTATCAGATGCTAAAATTTCTTTTTGATCGTAAATAGTGAGTTCCACGTCTGTCAATTTTGCTCCAATATTTATGTTATTTTTTTTTGTTACATAATCAGTTTCTAAAAGGTGACCAATGATTTCATGAATAAAAAAAGAGCCTTCTCCAGATCCAAAAACTATTGGATAAATTCCAGGTTCTACCTCAATAGATTTTAAGTTTGTATTTAACTGTTTTATTGTTTTTTTTGCTAACACAAAGATATCATTCTTTTTTATTTGATCAATATTCTTTACAAGCTTATGCCTTTTTGCACCATGATATTGTCTCTTATCTACTTTAACTATGACCTGTCCACTTAGTGCAATTATATTTTCGAATATTACATTTATTTTTTCGAATTTTTTTACATTAACATACTCTTTTTCAATAGTTTCTATTTCCATTTTAACTTCTGGTTTAACTTTAGAAATGAAAATTATTTCATTAAAAATGCATTTAAGATAAAATTTAAACATATTAGATATTTTTGATGAGTAATCACAATTACAATAAAGACTAGAGGTATCTAAATTTCGAATTTCAAATTCACTAAATGATACTCTCTTTTTAATAAGCGAATGAATTTGTATAAATATATCTTCTAATTGTTTTACATTTAAAAAACTATATTTATAATTTAATAAATCCTTATTGTGAGTGATAATACTAAGTGAAATCCCCATCCAACTTTGCTTATTTATAATCATATTTTCTAATGATGAGCATATAGTAATATCTTTTTTCACTTTTTCCATATAAAGGTTGTAATTTTCAATAAATTCTAAAGTATCTAAAACTTTTGTAAACGCACTAATTTTATCATTAATTTCATTAATCATAGTCAACCTTCCAGTTTTTTTGAATTATTATTTGAAATAATAGTTGAATAAATTAAAATACTAAATAGTGCTAAAATCGCGAATACTCTCCATGAAGTAGAAATGGACCAAGTTTTACTCATAAAACCTACAAATAGAATACCTATCCCACCTACAAGCTCCGTGGTCATTGAATAGAAAGATAGAGTTGTTGCTCGATACTTTTCGTTTATACACTCATTTACAAGAGTCATTTGTGTCGGCACAAAAAAACTAATAGAAGTTTTAGCTAGCATAAAAAATCCAAATGCATAAATTTGTTGTGAGAATGATGTAACTAAAAGCATAGCAAGACCATATCCAATAATTGATATGAAAGTTATAATATGTTTGTCCCATTTTTTTAATAATTTCAAAATAAAACCACCAAAAATATTAGAAAGAGATATCAATACCCAAAGAAATCCATATACCTGAGTATCTAGATTAAAGTTTTTATTAAAGTAAGTTTGCCATAACACTGAAGCCGAAACACAAAGTGCTACAATAGAACCACTAATTAACAAGATTCTAAATGGTTTGTTATTTATACCAATTTTAATACTATCTTTACTCACTTGTACAATATTCTTCATGCCATTTTGAAGAGACATTTCACTTCTTTCATGATCTTTATCATCGATAAATATTAAAGCTACAACAAAAGTTATTGTTAAGCCTATTGCTCCCATTAGTCTTGGCAATCTTAATGATTGAGTTGCAATAAAGGCACCTATAAATCCACTAAATAAGTTAGCTAAATTCCCATAAATTGATAAATCTATAAATGTATTTCTAATTTTATCTTTGTGATTTATATTTTCTAACTTATCAACAACCCATGCATCTATAGACCCTGAAGAAAAAGTGAATCCAATACCAGCAATAATTTCAGCCAAAACAAATATAAAAAAGTGATTGCCCCAATAATACATAAGCATAGCTATTAGTGATAGAATACAACTAAATAAGAAAGAATTTTTCCGTCCTATAAGATCAGCATAAGCACCTGTTGGAATTTCAAAAATAAAAATAACAATAAAAGCTGTAGCAATTAATATTGATATTTGTAAACTTGACAATCCAAAATCTAGTAAAAATAGTTGGTAATTTGACAATATTAATCCATAAGAAAATAATTTTAAGCATTCTATTAAAATATATATGTGTTTTATTGATTTCCAGTTCAGAGAGCTTCACCTCCTTTGGTTCCACTTATAGGGCAAAGTGGATCAGCAATACCAAATTTTCCTTTCATTGAATATGATCTCAAAAGGCAACCACCACCACATAATGACTTGATATTACAATAACAGCAGTCACCTTCTATTTCCGAAAACCTTATGGCACGAAGTTGTCTAAAAGTATTTCTAGAAAACCATACTTCTTTAAAAGATTGTCCTCTTATAGAAATTGATTCAAATTCATTCAACTCATTTGCAACTGTTCCACAAGGGAAAAGCGTACCTGTAGGTCCAATAAAACAGCTGGTTATCCCAGCATTGCACCCCACATCTCTAATTTTGCTATATGATTTAATCTGTAGTGGTGAAGTATACCCAAGATAATGTTTTGCATCATCAATTGAATACCCTCTTTTTAATATAGGTAAATATATTTCCCATGGACAACTAACTAATACTGATTGATTTATTTTAGACTTACAGTTCTTATTATCTTCCAAAACAGAGATTAAAAAATTTTCCCATATAGTATAATCGAGTTCTAGATCATCTGAATATAACTTGCCTCTGCCATGTTGAAAAAATTTTATTGCTAAAACCCCTTTAAGTTTGAGTTTTTCAGCCAGTAACACTACATTTTTATAAAAGTCAATATTACGTTTTGATACTACAAAGTTAAGACTAATATTATTAAAGTCTAGGAACTTAAAATACTCGATATTGTGAAGAACAATTTTAAAATTCGAATAATTATTATTGTTCTTATTCATTCTTAGTGAATTATATTCTCTATCATTTGAACCATCCATACTTATTGCTAATTCTAAATTTTTTAGATTATTAGCAATATATCTAATTTGTCTTTTTTTAAATAAAGTTCCATTTGTATTTAAAATCACTCTCAATCCATTAAATGATAGAGCGAACTCAATAATTTCAAAGCAATCTTTTCTTAATAATGGTTCTCCTCCAGTTATTGCAATAGAAAATACACCTAAATTATAAAGCTCTTTAATAAGGTTTTTAACTTCAGAAGTTGACATTTCATCTATCTTGGGGTTGCCAGAACTTAAATTACAATGAATACAATTCATATTACAATCATTTGTTAAAGATAAATCTACCGAATAAGGTACTGCTAACACAATATACATCCTTCCTTGAAATATAAATACTTAATATTTTACATTTGAATAATTCAGTACTGATCCAAACATCTGTATCATTATTGACTGATTTTGTTATATATCAATATCAAATACTATTTCCCATCTTTTTTAGCTAAATAGCATCTATTGTCAATCCCGTTTAAATCATTAAGTTGTAAAAAAGCTTGTATTCGACAGCCACCCCCACAAAGTGTTTTAATCTCGCATTTAGAACAATTACCTTTGCAGTCATTAACATCATACTCTTGAAAGAAATCAACAATTTCAGAATTTTCAAGCATCTCTTCAATACTATTATTTCGAATGTTACCCATTGAAAATTTACTTAAACCAATTGAAAAAGTGCAGGGATATACTTCACCATCATAAGAAATGTGAACAAAATTTCCGCCTGCTTGACATAAACCTTGCTTCTTTCCAAGCATAGAGCTTCTATTTTCTATGCCAGGTAGACGCCAGACATTAAATATATCATTAACGTCCCCCTTTTCTTTTAATGGTAAATAAACCTCGTAATAATTAAAAAAACTCACATCAAGTTTCATATAATTTAAATTATTTTTTTTAAAATTAGTGATTTCATTTACGAATTTTGACCAGTTTTCATATTGAATTTGTATATTGTTTTTTAAAGCTCTTCCTTGTGAAAAAACAGGTATGAAATTAAGTTTTGAAGCATTTGTATGATTCAAGGCAAAATCAATAATTTTATTTCGGCTCTCGTAAGTAGAATCAGTTAAACTAGTTTGAAGGCTGTATGATATATCATTTTCATCAAAAATCTCCAAATTTCTGACAAGAAGACCAAAATCATTTTTACCACCCTGCCGCAATAAATAATAACTATCATTATCATATCCATCAAAACTTATCCTCAATTTATAATTTTTTTTAGACACATATTTTTTATATTTAAAAATATCATTCTCAGTCCATAAAACCCCGTTCGTAAAGACATCAAATTTTACAAAATTAGAATACTGATGTGTATAATCTATTATTTCGAAAAAATCTGGATGCATCAAGGGCTCGCCCCCAGAAATCCCTATAGCCATCACCCCTAATTTATACAATTGATCTATTGAGTTTTTTATTTCCTTCAATGTCAAAGCAGATTTTTCCTTATTGTTACTATTAGAAAAACAATGTAGACATTTTTGATTACATACATCTGTTATATCAATAATTGCTTGAATAGGAGATGTTTTCATTTTTTAAGCTCCTCTTTAAATCAAGTAGTATTTTTCAATACTTTGATTTGTTTTTTATTATTATTCATACTTAGTAAATGGCAGCTTTTATAATTTTTTTTTAAACTGAGGCTTTACTCACTCGATATAACAGTAGAACCTCTTTTTAATAGGATTAAATCCAAACTTACCTCATCCATTTTAATCTATATGTGAGTTGTATTTGTCAACCGAATAGTGTACCACAGGGGATGCGGATGTTTTTTGAACCTAATTGATTAATTCTAAACTCTTTCTGTAGTTTAATGGTCTCATTCTTCCAAGTAATAATTTAACTCTCTTATCTTTATCCCACCTAGTATATACATCAAGTTTTTCCATAAAAGACTCTATTATTACATCACCCCATGAGTCTCCATAAAACATTTCATTTTTTAATCTTCCAAAGATAAAGTTGTAGATGCAATAAATTTTTATTTACTTAAACTTTTTTTGTCTAAAAACAATAGGTTTAATTTGGGTTGTACTTTTTTTTCATTTTTTTGATTTATTTTAAACCATCTCATGGCATATTACCAGATTGCTTCCTAATAAATTCCATCTCTTTTTTGTATGACCCAAACCACTTTGTCTGTTCATATGTCTCCACAAAAAAATTATGAGCATCCTTAATTACTTGCACTTTATCTACATTTAATTCTTTATGAATATATTCTATAATCTCATCTAAAGAGTATCCATTATTAAGATTATTTAATATATCAAAAGCTAACGAATTTCCCTCAGCATACATAGTTCCGTCTGAAATAACACATCCAAATTTTTCTTTTCTAATTCTAAGAGTCTTATCTCCATCCTCAAAATTAATAATATTCATATTTTCACCTCCCATTTAATGGACAAAGTGGATCATTAGCTAAAATATCTTTATATTTAGTAAAGGCTCTTCCTCTACATCCACCACCACAATAATCTTTTATATTACAAACTTTACAATGACCATTAATCTGGTCCACATTTATATTTCTTAGCTTCTTAAGAAAATCTGAATTTTCCCATACATCAATTACGCTTGATTCTAATACATTGCCGCATTTCATACCTGAACTTTCAGTAGTAACCGTACCACAAGGATATAAATCTCCGTTAGGAGCGATAGCACATCCCATTACACCAGCTGTACAGCCAATATCCCGATTAAGTTTATTAAATTTAGTTGGAGAATTATACCTCCATACTTCAAAAATTTGCTCCTCTGAATATAGTCTATTATTTAATGGTAGTTTAAATTCCCATGGACATGTTATGGAAATATTGACTATATTATATCTAAATGGATTCTCTAGCTTATTTTTAGTTAATTTTCTTATAAAAGTTGACCATTGCTTATAAGATAATTCTAAATTATTTGAATTTTTTTTCCCTCTACCACCCTGAAAGAACTTTATACCTAAAACTCTATCAATATTTAAGTTATGAGATAAATCGATTAAACTTTCAAAGTAATCTATATTTAGCTTCGTTAAAGTCATATTAAAGCTTACATATCTCATACCAGCTTTTTTTAAAAGTTTTGTGTTTTCAATAATTTTATTAAAACTTGATTCAGCTGATGAACCATCATCATACTTCCTTAATAATCCAAAACTATTCGGTGTACTTCCATCTAAACTAATAGCAACTTGTAAATTTTTGCAATTTTCCGCTAAGTATTCAATATCATTTGATGTAAATAATATTCCATTTGTATTTAGAACTATCTTCATTCCAACTTTACTACATGCATAAGTAACAATTTCACGCCAATCTTTTCTAAGTAATGGTTCCCCACCAGTTAATGCCAGAGCCACTGTTCCACTATCATATAATTGTTTAATTATTGACTTAACCTCATCTGTACTCATTTCATACTCTAATTCATTACCCGCATTTACATTACAATGAAGGCATGATAAGTTACATTTAAAAGTCACATCGAAATCTACAACATACGGTATTGAAGAATGATTCATAATAATTTCATCTCCTCTTTAACATCTATTTAAGTATTTACCAATCTTTTCGATTACCTATTTATGTTAAACTAAACTTATTGTAGTCAATATTTTGATAATTATATAACAACTATTATTATTAAAAGTTAAGTGTAGTCCATTTATTCAAATTTTTCATTATATTATTAGTTTATACTAATATTTGCCCCAAAGTCCCCAAGCTAAAGAATCACAATTTATAGTAGGTGCTTCGTATTTTTTTGTTGTTAATTTCATAGTTTCACCTCCTCCCAAACCACACTTAACTTAAAAATAATAATCAACCAAAAGTTATAGATTTAGTTCTATCAACACCAATAAATAAAATCTTATCATCAATTGAAATTATCCATTCTTTAAAAATCAAATTATCAACTTCAAATTTGATATCTTTAACTGGATATACATTAATTAACTCACTAATGAGTTTTTCATAACTAATAATATTTCGAGTTTTTAGAACTATATCCTTTTTAAGATGATTCAACCTAATAATCTCTTTACTATTACCATAATATTTAAAAAGATATATGCCATCTTCATCTCGTCTAATTTCTTTTTTGTACTTTTTTGAATTTAATTGCCAGTTTTTAATAACATCATTGAATTCGATTTCTATATCTTCACTTATTTGGTTAAATTTATAGTCAAAGTAATAACACATTTCTTCATCAATTTTTGTTTCTCTAAAAATGTGGTAATATGTTTTTTTAACTCCTGTCATAATAAGTTGTTTTGCATAGTTATCAAAATAAACACTATATCTGTCTAATCTAAATTTAGAGACATTCATTGGAGAGGGCAAATGCTTTATTTTATTTATAATACTTATTTGGTTTTTAATATCTACATTTGTTTCTTCTAGGAACCCAAATATTATATTCCAAGTAACAAATATATTGTAATTTCGGCATTGTATTAAAAATTTTATGTTCTGTAATGTAGTTACTCCTTTATTAATATGTTTTAATGTTTTATCACTAAGGCTTTCAATTCCTGGCTGTGAGAATATAAACCCTGACTCGACCATTTCTTTAAAATGTTCATCCCTATTAAAATTCGATTTTGTTTCAAAGTAAAATTTAGTATTTATTTCATTAAAACGCGAAAGATTTCCATAGTATGTATGTGGTATTATACTATCTGTTAGTAAAATGGCTTTAACTCCATATGCTTCATATCTTTCTACTATTTCTTTTACATCCTTGCATGATTTCTTAATGTTTTTATATCTATAATCAATAGCATCACAATTTAAACCACAAAACAAACATTTTTTTTTCTGTCCCCACCAACATCCTCTAGAAAACTCATAAGTTAAACTTGATTTCATTAACTCATAATGCAAAAAATCATCCATCGTACTAAAATATCCATAAAAATCAGGAATTGGATTTGTATCTAAATTTGTTGTTCTATCCTGCATCACTATCTTCGGAATCTCATTTTTATCAAACGATATAATATAGTCGACTATAGCTTCTTCTCCCTCACCAATAAAAAATGTATCTACAATATTCTCATATTTTTTGCTATAAGCCATTCCCATTTTAGAATGAACCGTATTACCTCCAAAAACTGTATTAGTTTGTGGCCATCTCTTTTTCACTTCAGACGCTAGAGAAAGTGATGACATTAACTGTTGAAATGTTACTGAGAAGCCAATGATATCATACAATGACCAATTTATTTCTAATAATTTCTTCATAAACTGGTCCGTGATTTTTAATAATTGATTTATTATATCATATAATTCTAGATGCGTTTCTCTTTTTGAAATTTTAGCAGGGAATATTTTTTGTTCTATTAATGTGTTGATGAAGCTGTAAATATGATCTTCTGTTATATTACCTTCAATATATTTAGAAAAAATAAATTCTCCTATCATTGCATTAGGCTTACTATCAGAAATCAAAAAATATTTTGATAAATCTCCAAATTCTTTTTTAATCATCGATGCAAACCAGATATTTAAATCATAAGTGTCACATTTTGAATTTGTTCTAGTATTTATTATCTCTTTTAAAAGACCAATTGCGAGGTTAGGTCTATGTATGGAATGAAAGGGCATTGAAATTAAAGCGATTTTCATTTTGGTTTTATAATCCAAGCTTTTTGAAAATTTTAGATTATATCCTCCTTCTTAAGATAATTATACATCATATGTATAAAAATATAAATATATTATCGTAAATTTAATATAGGAAAAAGAAAAATAGACTTTCCTTACATAATAGATATATTATATCTACCATATTATTTCAGATAATGTAAGAATTTTTTCCTTTAGACTTTAAACATAAGTTTTAGGATTATGAGTTTTGAGAGATTCAGAAATAAATTTTACAAAAAGAATTTACAAGTTATTTCTATTCTCTAAGCTGAGAATTGTAATACTACTGTATTAATATATCATCTATATTCTAACATATAGGGAAATTTAATGAGTTAATTAATGTATAGCAATCAAAATATATTTAAGTATAAATTTACAAATCTAAAAACAAACCCGGAAAACTTTCTTCA
>CAZNLP010000066.1:0-10636 GCA_964574015.1 uncultured Clostridia bacterium
ATTTATTCCAAAAATATTTTAAGGAAGAGCAAATGCTCTTCCTTAGTTATTTTTATTTATTTTGCTGCATTACTTGCTACATTTATAGCATCCCAAGCTGATGAGAATGGTGGTGCATAGCAAAAGTCTGTAAGTCCTAAATCATCAGTAGAGATTCGATTTTCTATAGCCAGGGCAAATACGTCCATTCTATGAACTACTCCTTCTTCTCCTACACCCTGTGCTCCTAACAATCTATTTGTATCTTTTTCATATATAAGTTTAAAAGTGATTTTTGTTCCACCTGGATAATAATGTGGTTTATTCATCACATTTACTATCTTTGTCTTATAGTCGTAACCGTAATCTTCAGCTTCTTTTTCAGAAAGTCCGGTTCTTGCGAGTTCTAAATCGTGAACTTTAAGAGCTGCTGATCCAAGGGTACCTTTGTACTCAATATTTTCTCCTGCTAAGTTTTCTCCTGCTATCTTACCGCATTTATTTGCATTGGTTCCGAGAGGCAGATATGCATTTTCTTCTTTTACCATATTGTATACCATTGCACAGTCTCCACCGGCGTATATGTTATCTATATTAGTTTTCATTTCTCTATCTATTTCCACAGCACCGTTTTTAGCAAGATTTATGCCGCTGTCTTCTAAGAATTTAGTATTAGGTCTTATACCTACAGATACTAATACAAGGTCTGCATCGTACTCGCCTTTATCTGTAACTACTTTTTTTACTTTTCCGTCTCCTCTAAATTCTTCAACTTTTTCATTGACTTTTATAGTCGTGCCTTTTTTCTCAAGTTCTTTATGAGCTTCGTCGGATATTTCCTTATCAAAAGGCATAAGAATCTTGTCTATCATTTCTACTACAGTAACTTTCTTGCCCAGGGCTGATAGTACTTCGGCAACTTCTATTCCAATGTATCCTCCACCTACTATTACCACTTCTTTTGTTGATTCTTCCATTACCTTTTCCTTAAGAGCTCGCCCGTCTTCGATAGTGTTAAGTACGAAAATATTGTCCAGATCTTTTCCAGGAAATGGCGGCATAATAGGACTGGCTCCTGTTGCTATCATAAGCTTATCGTAGGTGTCCTCTACTACTTCTCCTGTATCAAGATTTTTAGCTTTAATTTTATTTTCATTTGGTATTACTTCTACTACCTCATGCTTTAGATTAACTTTTATTCCTCTTTTTTCAAAGTCTTCTTTTGTTCTTTGAATTAGAGTTTTGTAGTCGTTGTTTAACCCACCTACAAAGTAAGGTAATCCGCAGGCTCCATATGAAAGATGGATGCCTTTTTCATATACAACTATCTCTGAATCTTTGTCAGTTCTTTTAAGTTTTGAAGCTGCCGACATTCCGGCTGCTACTCCTCCAATTACTATCGTTTTCATTATATCACTTCTCCTTTAGTTTTTTTCCTATAGTTTACTATTACCCATATATATTTATTTTATAAGGAAATTTTCCCGATAAAAAAAAGACGATTCTTAATAGAACCGTCTCTGTTTGCATTTCTGTTTTGATTAATCCATGTTGTATTTTTTCTTAAACTTATCTACTCTTCCACCTTTATCGATAAGTTTTTGTTTTCCAGTAAAGAAAGGATGGCATTCTGAACAAATTTCAACTTTTATTTCATCTTTGTCTGTAACTGATCCTGTTTCGAATGTATTTCCACAAGCACATGTAACCTTAACTTTTTTATATTCTGGTTGTATATCTTTTTTCATGCCTTTCACCTCTTTCCTCTAAAGTATATCTATAGAATTATTTATTATCTTCTCAGCACTAAAAAATTATAGCATAGTATCTGAAAGATTTCAATTGTTTTTTGCTATCTATTGTTGTTTTTTGAAATATCCATGAATTTATCAACGTTTTGGATGAATTCTGAATTGGTTTTTGTGGTAGCTAAACCGTCTATAAGCTTTTCTGTAACATATTCTGTAGCATAACTGCTAAGTGCTTTTCTAAGAGCCCATATGGTTTGTATTTCGTACTGATCGAGAAGTAAATCTTCTCTTCTTGTACTTGATTTGTTTATATCTATAGCAGGGAATACTCTCTTTTCAGATAATTTTCTATCTAAATGTACTTCCATATTTCCTGTACCTTTAAATTCCTCAAATATTACATCATCCATTCTACTGCCAGTTTCTACTAAGGCTGTTGCTAAAATGGTTAAACTTCCACCGAATTCGATATTTCTTGCTGCTCCGAAAAATCTCTTTGGATTGTGTAGAGCTCCTGGATCTAGTCCACCGGAAAGGGTTCTCCCTGTAGGTGGTATGGTAAGGTTGTATGCTCTTGCAAGTCTTGTTATAGAATCCATAAGTATAACTACATCTTTACCGTGTTCAACAAGTCTTTTTGCTCTTTCAAGTACCATTTCAGCTACTTTTATATGGTGCTTTGGTAGTTCGTCAAAGGTTGAGTATACTACTTCTCCCTTTACAGATCTTTGCATATCCGTAACTTCTTCCGGCCTCTCATCTATAAGTAGTATAATAACTTCAAGTTCCGGTGAGTTTTTAGCTATACTGTTTGCTATGCTTTTAAGCAAAGTAGTTTTACCTGCTTTTGGCGGTGCAACAATCATACCTCTCTGACCTTTTCCTATTGGTGCTATCATATCGATTATCCTGGTAGCCAGCTGTCTTCTAGATCTTTCCATTTTAATTCTTTCCTCAGGAAATATAGGGGTTAGAGTGTCAAAATTAGGTCTTTTCCTTGCGGTTTCAGGATCTTCATCGTTTATTTTTTTAACGTAAAGTAGGGCTTTATATTTTTCTCCCTGTTTTGGAGGTCTTGTTATCCCTCCGATTTTATCTCCGGTCCTCATGCTGAATCTTCTTATCTGAGATGGTGATATATATACATCATCATCAGAGCTTAGGTAATTATGCCTTCTTAAAAACCCATATCCATCGGAATGGATTTCAAGTATACCTGATACCTGAGATATGTCTTTGCTGTTATCTATTTCATCTGATAGTCTATCAGGAAGATCCTTTTTGTGTTTTTCTTTTTCATCGTTTAGTTTAATGCTTTCAAGTTGTTTTTTTATTTCTTCTATTAGTTCTGCTTTTTTGAATTTACTGATGTTTTTAACACCTTTTTCTTTTGCCAGTTCTTTTAATTCTGCCAATTTCATTTTAGAAAGGTCGTTGAGATTCAAAATTACACCTCCATGTGTTTTGATTTAAACATAAAAAATCCACAGAAATATCCCTGAATAATTTTAATAATTGGATTTTCTTATAATAGGATTGTTAGATAAGTTTAAATGATAAGTAACCTAATAATACCATTTTAAATTATTTGAGTCAATTAAAAGGGCAAATTTCTTTATATCTTAAATAACGTTGTATTTTAAATTATATTATAATATAATTATTTTGTAATAAAAAGACAGGTTTTTAATATATAAGGAGGTAATGCGATGTTAGTAACGGGCAAAGAATTGTTGGATAAAGCCCATAAGGAAGGATATGCAGTTGGAGCTTTTAATGTTAATACAATGGAACAGTGTCAGGCTATAATAGCTGCAGCAGAAGAAACTCAGGCTCCTGTAATTATACAGGCAAGTCAGGGTGGACTTAAATATGCAGGTGTACAGATGATTTCTGCAATGGTAAAAGCTTTGGCTGAAGAAACTAAGGTTCCTATAGCTTTACATTTAGATCATGGTACTGATTTTAAACAGATAATGTTATGTTTAAGATACGGATTTACATCAGTTATGATAGATGCTTCAAAAATGCCTCTTCAGGGAAATATAGATACTACTAAGAAGGTATGTGAAATAGCTCATGCAGTAGGTGTATCTGTAGAGGCTGAAATAGGAAAAATCGGCGGAACTGAGGATGATGTAACTGTAACTGAACGAGAGGCTACTTTTACCGACCCAGATGAAGCAGCAAAATTAGTTGAAGAAACTGGAGTTGATTCTCTTGCTATAGCAATAGGTACAGCTCACGGACCTTATAAAGGTGATCCAAAGCTGGATTTCGATAGACTTAAATTGATCAAGGAAAGATTGGATATGCCTATAGTACTTCACGGTTCTTCAGGAGTACCTGAGGAAAGTATTAGAAAGGCAGTTTCTCTAGGAGTAAACAAAATTAATATAGATACAGATATAAGATTGTCCTTCAACAAGGCAGTAAGAGATTTTGTAGCGAGTAGTGATGCTTACGACCCAAGAAAGATACTAACCCCTGCAAGAGATGCAATGAAGGAGACTATTAAAACTAAGATAGTGATGTTTGGTTCTGCAGGAAAGGCATAAGTTGGAGGTTAAATAATGGAGCGAGAATTAGCACTAAATATAGTAAGAGTAACTGAAGCAGCAGCTCTCGGTGGAGCTCCTCACATGGGTAGAGGAGAGAAAAATGAAGCCGATAAGGGTGCTGTAGATTCAATGAGAAAGATGTTTAATTCATTAGATATTAAAGGTCGTGTTGTCATAGGCGAAGGAGAAAAAGATGAAGCTCCTATGCTTTTTATAGGAGAAGAAGTAGGAACATGGAGTGAAAATGCTCCTGAAATAGATATTGCAGTAGATCCAATAGATGGAACAAATCTAGTGGCTAAAGGTCTTCCAAATGCTTTATCTATAGTGGCAGTAGCACCGAAAGGTTGTCTACTTCATGCACCAGATATGTATATGAAAAAGATAGCAGTAGGTCCTAAGGCTAAGGGTGCAGTTGATATAACTCTCCCAGTGGAAAGAAATATTAATATTTTAGCAAAGATTTTAGATAAGGATGTATCTGAAATTACTGTAACTATGTTGGATAGACCGAGACATAAGGATTTGATTAAAGCTGTAAGAAAGGCTGGAGCAAGACTTAAGCTTTTTAACGAAGGTGATGTTGCCGCAGCTATAGCTACATGCTTTGAGGATTCGGGAGTTGATATGCTTATAGGTATAGGTGGTGCACCGGAAGGTGTAATCACAGCTGCAGCTCTTAAAAGTTTCGGTGGAGAGTTTCAGGGTATTTTGCATCCAATGAAGGATTCAGAGATTGAAAGATGTAGGAAAATGGGAATTGAAGATATTAATAAGGTTTTATATATGGATGACTTAGCTAAGGGAGATGAGTTAATCTTCGCAGCTACAGGCATTTCTGATGGTGAGCTTTTAAAGGGTGTAAGATATTTAGGCGACAATAGAATTAAGACTCAGTCTGTTGTTGTGAGAAGTCATACAGGAACGGTTAGATTTATAGATGCTGTTCATAAGCTTGATAAAAAGCCAAAGTATGCAAAACCGTAAACACAATGAAATAAAAAAAGACTGAGCTTTCCCTCAGTCTTTTTTTTATTCAAAGAGTCTTAAAATTCTTCATAAGTATTTTAATACTGGTATATTTAGAATGAAATGCTATAAATAAATGCTGTTTATTTAAAATTTCAGTCCTTTATCTTCTGAGGTCATTATAATGAAACCGACAATGATAAAAGGCAATCCAAAGATTGCAGCTGCATCAAAGTCTCCTATGCCTCCTCTGATAATCATATAAGCTGCATTAAAAATACCTCCAACAAGAATAAATATTCCACCTATTTTTCCGTCTCTAAATGAAAATATAAATCCTATCAACATAACTAAAAAGCTTATAGCCATTACAAATAATTCCGTAGGAATTCCGGATTCATGAATTTCTTGTGATAGTAACCCTTCTCCAATAAAGAAGGCTGAAAAAAATACAAAAGTTATAAGGAAAAATATTTTAGCTGCTATTCTTAAAACTTTTTTCATTTTACCACCTTCTTATTGATTAGAACCTATCCATGTCTTTTCCTAAGAAAAATATTGATATAGCTCCCGGTCCTGTATGAGCTCCTACAGCACAACCCATAGTATTTACCATGAAGTCTTTTACTCCAAGTTTTTCAGACATCATTTCTTTTACTGTTTCTACTCTGTCCAAAGCTGAAGCGTGGGTAATACCCACCATTTGGTTTTCAATATCTATTTGATTTTCTTCTATTGTTGAAATTATTTCTGCAAATAATTTTTTATTTCCTCTGACTTTTTTATAGCTGTAGAGCTTTCCTTCGCTGTCAACCTGAAGTACAGGTTTTATGTTCAGCATGTTTCCTATTACAGCAGAACTTTTACTAAGTCTACCTCCTCTATAGAGATAATCTAAGTTGTCAACTGTAAATACATGCTGCATTCTGTTGGATTTATCTTTAACAATTTCTATAATTTCTTCTTTTGTTTTTCCTTCTTCTGCCGCTTCTAAAGCTGCCAATGCTACCAAACCATAACCCATAGATGCACATTTTGTATCTACTATTTCTATATCTATGTCTTTTTCTTCTTTTATTTGATTTAGGGCTATATTGCTAGTTTCGTACATTTTTGTAAGTCCTGATGAAAAACATACGTATAAGTACTGTTTTCCTTCATCAAGTTCTCTAAATCTCTCTAAATACTGGTTTGGAGGAACCTGTGATGTTTTATAAACTACTCCCTCTTTCATATCTTCAAATACTTTTTGAGGGGTTATCGTTTTACAATCGTAATAGGTATCTTCCCCCAGTATAACGGGAATGGATATTAAATCTATGTCGTATTTTTCTAAAACTTCTTTAGGCAAATCGCTTGCACTGTCAATTAATATTTCTACCTTCATTGAATACCTCCTTTCAATTATTATAATTGTATTTCGCGTTTATATCAACTTATATCTTTAAATTGTCATAAAAAAACCACAAATTCTTAATGATTTGTGGTTTAGTTTATTTTTTTAATTTACTCTGATTCGGGTGCCGGCGGTGTGAAAGTTCTTCCAGCTAATTCTTTGTCCAGCATGTATAATCCGTTAGCATTATCTTTAACTCTTTCAAGCTTTACTATCATATCTTTCATTGTATTTTCTTCTTCTACCTGCTCATCTATAAACCACTTAAGCATACTTTGAGTTGCGTATTCTTTTTCATCTTCTGCTATTTCCATAAGTTCGTAAATTCTACTTGTCACGAATTTCTCGTGTTCTAAAGCTTTTCTAAATACATCTACGTTAGATTCAAAGTCTTTACCTACAAGCTCTAATGGAGTAATTTCTACATCTGCATCCATTTCATATACGAAATCGTAAAATTTTTGTGCGTGGAATCTTTCTTCTTCCGCCTGAACTTTAAAAAAGTTTGCGAATCCAGGTAAGTCATTGGAGTCAAAATAAGCTTCCATTGCTACGTAATAATGTGCTGATTCTAATTCATATTTAATTTGTTTGTTTAGTTCTTCTAAAAGTTTTTCTGATAACATAATTTCCTCCTATTTTTATTTATATTTACTTATTTTTTTAAAAAATATTTGATCAAGGTCATTTTTATATATACCCGTAGGAGGTTTTGATATTCATATAAATTTATTTTTTTATAATTTCGTAAAGATCCGTTCTTCTGTGAGCTAAAGCCGGTATCTGCTTTCTTATTTCTTCTACCTGTTTAAGGTCTATATCGTTTATCATATAACCTTCTTCGTAGGACATTCTGTCTACAGTTTTGCCCCATGGTGATACTAATATGCTGTTTCCATAGGATATGTAAGGTCCTTCTTTATCCTGTGCAGGTGCAGTACCAATCATGTATACCTGATTGTCTACCGCTCTCGTTCTAAATAAAAGCTCCCAGTGTGCTGGCCCTGTAGTCATATTAAATGCTCCCGGTACTACTACCACTTGAGCTCCTTCAAGAGACATAAGTCTAGTCCATTCTGGAAATCTAATATCATAGCAAATCATCAGTCCCACTTTGCCGAATTCCGTATCTACTACTGTAAGATTTTTACCAGGAGTAAGGGTGTCGGATTCTTTGAAAGTCTGTCCTCCCTTTACATCTATGTCGAACAAATGAACTTTTCTATGTTTCCCTATTTGATTTCCCTTTCTATCGAATACGAAAGAGGTGTTGTATACCTTTCCCTCTTCATTTTTTTCAGGAATTGATCCTGCAAACAAGTATATATTGTATTTTTTTGCAAATTCCGAAAGTCTTTGCCAGGTCTTTCCACCTTCCTTTTCTGAGTATTCTTCGAATACCTCTTTATCGTAAGGGCAGTTGAACATCTCAGGTAGTACTACTATGTCGGGATTGTTTTCTTTAATTTTTTTTAAATATTTTTCAACTTCTTTAATATTATGCTCTTTGTCTGCTGTTACTTTCATCTGTATTTGAGCTATTTTCATATTAATCATCTCCTAATTGGTATAGTATTTCTTCCCATCTTTTGAGCATTTTTTCAAGTCTTTTATCATAGGTTTCTTTTTCTAAGTATAAGTCTTTAAGCTTTTGTCCATCTCTTTTGTTTTCGTTCATACTTACTTCTATTTCCATTATAACATTTTCTATATTCTCTATTTCTTTTTCCAGTTTTTCCTTCTCTCTTTCAAGCATTCTTCTCTGGTTTTTAGAGAGAAATTTTTGTTCCTTTACTGTTTCTTCCGTCTTTTGGCTGTTTTCCTCTTCTTCTTTTTCTTTTTTTCTTCTTTCTGCTTCCATTTCTAAAATTTCTGCTTTTTTCATTTTATAATAATCGTAATCCCCGTTAAAAACATTAATCTTTTTGTTTTCAATTTCTGCTATTCTATCAGCTACCTTATTTATAAAATATCTATCGTGGGAAACAAATATTATGGTTCCTTCGTATTCTCCTAAGGTTTCTTCCAGAATTTCTCTTGAGTCTATATCTAGATGATTTGTAGGTTCGTCTAAAATTAATAGGTTTACCTTTCTATACAGAAGTATTCCCAGTTTAAGTCGGGTTTTTTCTCCTCCTGAAAGCACTCCAAGAGTTTTAAATACATCATCTCCTGTAAACAAAACCTTGGCCAATTGATTTCTTGCTTCACTTAAGGTAACATCCAACTCTCTATGGTAGTATTCTACCAGGTCCATAGATGGATTTTGAAATTCTTCTTCCTGTTTTAGATATCCTACCTTTACTCTAGAACCAAGTTTGATTTCTCCGCTATCGTATTTTTCAGTTCCTTCGATAATTTTAAGCAGGGTTGTTTTACCTGTACCATTGTCTCCTATTAATCCTAGAAAGTCTTGATAAAAAATTTCCAAGTTTAAATTATCAAAAAGAAGTTTGTCAAAGGATTTTGATATGTCTTTTAAACTGAGAACTCTTTCTCCGGACCTTCTTACTCCTTGAGAATTAAGTCTAATCTTTCTAGAGTTGAGTTTAGGTTTTTCGAGTTTGTCAATTTTTTCAAGACGTTTTTCTAGTTCTTTTGCTCTTTTGTACATTTTGTCGCTGTCTCTGCTTTTACCCCATACTCTGTATCTTTTTATCTGCTCTTCCATGGTATTGATTTTTCTCTGCTGATTCTTGTAGTGTTTGTAGGCTTCTATAAATCTTCTTTCTTTTTCTACTACATAGTAGGAGTAGTTACCGTAGTAAATTTGAGCTTCTCCTGGTGTTAGTTCCATAATCTTATCTGCGACTTCATCTAAAAAATATCTATCGTGGGAAATAAGCATAACAGCACCTTTGTAGTCCATTATATAGTCCTGAAGCCACTCTACTGAGCTCATATCAAGATGATTTGTAGGTTCATCCAATAGAAGTATATCCGGTTCTTCTAAAAGGACCTTTCCTAAGATTATTTTTGTTTTTTCCCCTCCACTAAGAGTGTTGAACTGTCTTTTCACAAGTTCTTCAAGTCTAAGTCCTCCGATGACCTTGCTTAATTTTTCATCGATGTCGTATCCGCCTCTAAGCTCGTATTTTTCTTCTAATTTGCCGTAGGCTTTTAAAAGTCTATCATGATTTTCATCCTGAGTATCCTTAAGTTTTTCTTCATAGACTTTCATTTCATCTCGTAATTCATAAAGATCATTAAAGGCTAAATAGAGTACGTCTATACCTTTGTAGCTATCATCATATTCTGGAATCTGCTCTAAGTATCCTACTCTTGATCTGCTTCTAATATATATATTCCCTTCATCGGGGTATTCTTCGTTAATAAGTATTTTCATGAGAGTTGTTTTTCCAACTCCATTTTTTCCTACGACGCCTATCTTTTCTCCCTGCTTTATATCGAAGGTAATATTTTCAAATATTAGGTCGGCGCCGAAGTATTTTTTTAAGTCTTTTACTCCACATTCTATCATATTTAGGTCTCCAAATTTTATTCTCTTAACATTATAAACTATTATACCCGATAATATCAAATATAACTGATGAAGTTTTGATTAAGGTTTTTCAATATTGTATAAAGATTATTTTTATAATATAATTAAATTGGCAATGATTTAAGGAGGTATAAAATGGAAAAATTAATTATTACTGCCGCTATATGTGGTGCAGAAGTTACCAAGAAACACAACCCTAGTATTCCCTATACAGTTGCGGAAATAGCTAGAGAGGCAGCATCGGCTTATAATGCTGGCGCGAGTATTATTCACCTGCATGTGAGAAAGGACGACGGTACTCCTACTCAGGACAAGGCAAGGTTTAAAGCCTGTATAGATGCAATACTGGAAAGATGTCCAGATGTTATTATCCAACCTTCAACGGGTGGAGCCTTAGGCATGAGCGACGAGGAAAGATTACAACCGACGGAGTTAGGTCCGGAAATGGCAACCTTAGACTGCGGTACCCTTAACTTCG
>CAZNLP010000067.1:0-10219 GCA_964574015.1 uncultured Clostridia bacterium
CTTGAAGTAACTGCAGAAGACGGAGAAACAGTTGTAGAATATGCAATTACAGTTGAAACAGAATAAGCAAAATAAATATAACAAATTAAGATAAATTTAAACCTCCTGAAGGAAATCCTTCAGGAGGTTTTTTTAATAAGCTAATTCATACCATTTGCTGTGAATTTTTTCAACTTCAAACCCGTATTTTTTATACATTTTAAATGCATTTTCATTTGTACTAACTACTATTAATTTTATTTCAACTGGATTTTTTCCTTTTAAAACTTCAACTGCTTTTTTCAGTATCTGCAATCCATAACCCTTTCTTTGAAATTCCGGTATTACTCCAATAGAATCAATTTCTCCTACACCATTATCAATTAATACTTCATAAAAACCTATAGGATTATTATTTTCTTTTAAAATTGCAATTTCATAGAAAGAATATTTATTATAATTTTCAAATACTTCTTTCATATCTTCAACTTGAATTGTTGACCCATTTGGTGAATTTTTAAAAGATTCATTATGTACGTAAATATATTCAGATTCCTTTTCTTTATTTAATAGTTCAAAACCAATTAAACTATTACTTTCTATATTATCTATTTCTTCATTATTTGTATATTTCATCTCAAGTATTTCATAAGGATTAATTCCACCGTTGTTTAAAAGAATTTCTTCTACATAAGAATTGTTCTCTTTAAACCCGGCTTTCAATGTATGATCTTTCAAATTAATAGTTTTCTTTTTTATTTGTTTGAATAAAAAATCCAAGTACTTTTTATCTTCTTCTTTACATGAAACATCTGTAATATAGGCATCTCCACTTTCTTCTATAGGCTTAGTTATTAGACCTAATATAGCCTTAACCATATCTCCTTCAGTTAAAATATAGTAGTCATTTCCAAAGTTGAAATGACTACTCTTACAGTGTGTTTCATATTCTTCAATTTTCTTTATATTAGATTCTTTATTACTCTCTTTAAATAAATCATATACTTTGTTTATATACTTTTCTTTCATTTCTAAAAAATTAGATATTTCAATCATATTATCCCTCTTTTAAAGTTTTTGTTCCATAGAGTACTTCTTCCCATATTATTCTTCTATCCTTATCCTCTTGAGTTTCTAGTATATCCTTATATTTTCTTTTTATAGGGTTATATAGTAAAAAAGTAATAATGAAAACAGCAATAATATAACCATATTTTAGTATAAACTCTTCAAAAGTAACAGAATCATATGTATACAAGCCTCTTAATTTATTATAAGTAGTAGGAGATGAATTTTTTATGTGGTTGGGTAAAAATTCAGTATAAAATTTTTCGTCAATATAATATCCTTCTTCCCTAAATACTTCTATATTTCCCTTAATATATGCATCCATAAGATTTTTTATCTCAGGAGATATTTTACTTAAGATCAGGTAAGCCCCACTATCTACACCTTGAGCTATGTTTGCCATAAATTCTTTTTTTGAAAATAGCGAGTATTCTCTAATAAAGCCATTTTCAAACATTTTTCTACTATATTTTTTAGTCTTTAAATTGGACCAATCGTGGAAGGTGTATCCGTTATTATTATAAAAATTCAAATTCATTGAGTCTACTAGTTCACTAAATTCTTTATATGGTGAATTCTCAGCATTTTGAGAATAATATTTTTCTCTAACGTGATAAAATTCATGGGCAAGTACCATTTTTATCCAAATTTGTTCCGAATTCTGATTGATTTCTATTGCTGAATAAATTTCTCTATCATGAATAGTTCCAGCATAGTTGTCTCCATCTATATTTATAGATTTTAATAGAACTATTTCATCTATGTATTTTTTTATTATTTTATCCGGGTATATTTTTTGGAAATCTTCAAGGTAATTTTGAGCATAAGAAATTTCATCTTCTTCATAAGTTTTTATATCCCATCCTTCAAATTCTTTTCTTTTCAAAAAATCATTTTTCTTATAATTTACATTATAAGAGGCAGAATTTTTTTCGTTAAACCATGAATAAGATTCCTGTTTAAATATGTTTTGTTCTTCTGCTAATACTATGATACTCTGTGATGTTATGATAACAAGAACTAAAATAATTAAATAATATCTTCTCACATAATCACTCTTCTCTAATCTTTTTATTATATTATATATTTACCAATAAATTAACTTTTTAAAATAAATTTTTCTTAATATTTATTCTTTTTAATATAAACATCTAAAGCTTCTGTTCCCTTTTTTATAAGGTTAATTATTAGTATTAAAACATATATTGATATGCCTAAAAAAATTACATAAATTAATCCAAAAAATGATGAAAAAATATTAAATCCTAACATATTCATAAGAACCCCTTTTTTAATATAATTTTATTTTTAGTAAATAAACATAATCATTAATTAAAACTTCATCTATATATTCGTCAGGTTGTGAAAAGAAATCATTTGGTATTCCATTAATAGTATTTCCATCATTTCCTACTAATACTGCTATTATATGTTCACCTTTATTTATTTCTAAATTCTTTGCAATTTCCCAGGTACTTGTTTTACCTAAATTATTATCAGAATCTAATTTTCCTGTCGAAATATTTTTACCTTCTATAAAGGATATGCTCCATGTACTGTTATCTTGTACATTTGAAATATTAAACATTATATATTTCTCTGATTCTTGATCTATAGGATTTGAAGTTTTCAACATTGGTCCTATTTTTTCTCCATCTTGATACTTTTCAATCCATATATCTATTTCATCATAATTATCATTGTTTTTGTATTCGAATACAAAACTATGGTTAATACCTGTTCCTTTTATTAATACTTCTTCTTTTTCAGTAAGTTCAGCCTCTTTAATAATACTCACTTGTGTTTGCTCCTCATTTGACTCACAGGAAGTACTTAAAGTCATAAAAGTTAATATTATAAGTATAGTTATAATTCTATTTCTTTTAATCAAAACAATTTACCTCCAAAACCATTTACCTTTATAATACAATATTTTTACCCTTAATTAATGAAAGTTTTATTAAAGTTTATACTTCGGATAGTTTTTACATTAATTATTAAACTTCTTATTACACTCTTCTATTACTTCATTATAAGAAAGATTTTTGGATTCTAAATCTAATTCTTTAAGAAATTTCAATCTGCAGTTTAAGTCTTCTAATATTAAGTCTTTCCTCTTCACAATTTCTCCATGGGTAGGTAATATTATATAATTTGAGTATTTTTTTAGGTTCTCAAGAGCTTTTATATGTCTTTTTATTGTGCTTTTGTTGATATATGGTAATAAATCTTTTCCATCATTTGTATATACCAACTCGTCACCAACATGAAGGAATTTCTCGTTTATAAAAATTAAGATACTACAATGTGCATGGCCGGGAAATTTAGATATTCTCAGATCAAAATTTCCAAATTTGAATTTTCTTTCTTGATTTATTTTAATATTAGGTTTATATAAATGATGTTGATCGCTATCTAAGAAAAAATCTAGTGTTTTTTCATAATCTTCGCTTCCAATAATATCATCTGCCTTTAATTCAGTTAATCCAGATATATTATCCAAGTGGAAGTGACTAATAATTACCTTAGTAATTTTTATATTTTTATTTTTCAAATCCTCTAAAACCTTGTTAATATGTTTTTTATAACCGGTATCAATTACTAATGCTTCCTTTTTATCAATTATCACATAAATATTGTAACCAAATTTGTTATCTTCTTTTGGTGGAAAAACATATACATAAAAATCTTTTTCAATCTCTTTTATCTTCATATCAATACTCCCTCCTCATAATAAATGTAAACCATATACAAAAAATAGTCAATTTATCTTTGATTTTAATTCATAATAAAAACTTCATTATTTCTTAATAATTGCTATAACCATTAATTTTTCAAGGCTTTAATACAAACACTTATGTCGAATGCTTTGATATCCAAAGTTTTTCATTGACAAAGGAAAAATTCATAGTTATACTTTAGTTTGAATATCAAAATATTAGATATTTGGTTAATTTAAATATCAATTAATTTATGGAGGTAACAAAAATGACTTTTGAAAAAGTAAAAAATATTTTAGTAGAAGAATTAGGATTAGAAGAAGATGAGGTAAAACTTGAAAGCAATCTAAAAGATGATTTAGAGGCTGATTCTTTAGATTTAGCTGAAGTTGTAATTAATCTTGAAGAGGAATTTGATATAGAAATACCAGAAGAAGATTATCCTAAGTTTGTAACAGTAAAAGACATCGTAGATTTTTTAGAAAAATAATTAGGAGTTAATGAAATGCATCGAAATCAAATAACAGAATTATTAAAAATAAAATATCCTATCATACAAGGTGGTATGGCGTGGGTTTCTGATGCAGATTTAGCTGGAGCTGTATCTAATGCCGGCGGGCTTGGTATAATAGCAGCTGGCAATGCCCCAGCTGATTGGGTAAAATCAGAATTGTTGAAAATTAAAAAAATTACGGATAAACCTTTTGGACTTAATATTATGATGATGAGTCCTTTTAAAGATGAAGTTTGTGAATTGGCAGCTGATCTTGAAGTTCCTGTAATTATAACTGGAGCCGGCAGTCCAGGAAACTATTTAGAAGTTTGGAAGAAAAAAAACATTAAAGTTATACCTGTTTGTCCTTCATCCAGTTTTGCAGTAAGAATGGAAAGATACGGTGCTGATGCAGTAATATGTGAAGGAACAGAAGCCGGAGGACATATCGGACAGTTAACAACTATGACTTTAGTGCCTCAAGTTGTAGATGCAGTCGATATCCCAGTAATAGCAGCAGGGGGCATAGCCGATAAACGTGGTGCTGCAGCAGCTTTTATGCTTGGAGCTAATGGTGTTCAAGTAGGGACTAGATTTCTAGTTTCTAAAGAATGTAATGCTCATCAAAATTTTAAAGAAAAGATAATATCTTCTAAGGATATTCATACTGTTGTAAGTGGTCTAAGTACCGGTCATCCTGTAAGAAGTATTAAAAATAGTTTAACCAATAAATTTAAAAAATTAGAAAAAAACTGTGCCCCTATGGATGAATTCGATAACATAGGTAAGGGTGCTCTAAGAAAAGCTGTAGTCGAAGGTGATGTGAAAAATGGTTCTTTGATGGCAGGACAGATATCTGGTCTCATTAAAGAGGAACTTTCATGCAGTGAAATAATAGATGAAATAATTAATGGAGCTTATGATTTAATTGATGGCTTCGAGAAATAGTATTAATGGAGGTAATTATGAATAAAACAGCGTTCATTTTCCCCGGTCAAGGTGCTCAATATCTAGGTATGGGAAAAGATTTTTATGAAAATTTTGAAATTGCGAGAGAAACTTTTGACATTGCAAGTGAAGTGTTAAATATGGATGTAAAAAAGTTATGCTTTGATGGTCCTGAAAAGGAACTTATGTTAACTGAAAATACACAACCTGCAATATTAACAGTAAGTACTTCAATTTTAAATGTTTTAAAAAAAGAATTCGATTTAAACTGTGATATTACAGCAGGACTTAGTCTCGGGGAGTATACTGCTTTAGTTAACTCGGAAATATTATCTTTCGAAGAAGCAGTAGGAGTTGTTAAAAATAGAGGCAGATACATGCAAACTGCAGTCCCTGAAGGAAAAGGAAAAATGGCTGCTCTAATTGGTGGAAATAGAATTGATGTTGAAAGACTATGCTATGATCATAAAAAGTATGGAATAATTCAGCCAGCTAATTTCAATTGTCCCGGACAAATTGTTATTGGAGGAGAAGTTTTACCTATAGAAAAAGCAATAGAAAATATTAATAATTACAGTATAAAAAGAGCTATTGAGCTTCCTGTTAGTGCACCTTTCCATACAGAAATGTTGAAACCAGCAGCTGAAAATCTTTCTAAAGACTTAGATAATATAATTATAAATGATGGCTTATACCCAGTAGTTTCAAATGTTACAGGAGATGTATACACTGATAACTCACAAATAAAAAACTATCTATTAAAGCAGGTTTACTCTTCAGTGCTTTGGGAAGATTCAGTAAATACTATGATTAAAAAAGGTGTAGATACATTTATTGAAATAGGTCCTGGAAAATCATTAAGTGGATTTATTAAAAAGATAGATAGAAGTCTTAATATACTAAATGTTCAGGATATGAAATCTCTTAATAAGTCTTTTGTAAAATTAGGAGCTGTATCATAATGATGAATAAAACTGCAATTATTACAGGTGCTTCCGGTGGATTAGGTAGTTCCATAGCCAGATTATTAAATAAAAACAATTATAATTTAGTACTTAACTATAATAAAAACAAAGTTCCAATAGATGATTTAATAGACAATTTTGAAAATAAAGAGACTAAGAATTTAATAGTACAGGGAGATGTCTCTGTCTTTTCTGATGCAAAAAACCTTATAGAAAAATCTTATAAAAGCTTTGATAAGATTGATTTACTTGTAAATAATGCAGGCATAACCAAAGACAAACTTTTGCCGCTTATGTCTGAGGAAGATTTTAGAAAAGTCATAGATGTTAACTTAAATGGTACTTTCAACTGCATTAGACACATAAGTAAAAAGATGATTAGACAAAAAGAAGGTAAAATTATAAATATATCTTCTGTGATAGGTCTTACAGGAAATATTGGACAGTCAAATTATGCTGCTTCTAAAGCAGGAGTAATTGGTTTAACTAAGTCTGTAGCAAAAGAGCTTGCAAGAAAAAATATAACCTGTAATGTAATAACACCTGGATTTATAGAGACAGAAATGACAGATATTTTAAATGAGAAACAAATTTCGAATATAAAAAATCAAATACCATTAAAAAGATTAGGTTCACCAGAAGATGTAGCCAATCTGATTTTATTTCTAGCATCAGAAAATGCTAATTATATTACCGGTCAGGTTATATCTGTAGATGGTGGACTTTATATGTAAGGAGTGTATAAAATGAGTAAAAGAGTTGTAATTACCGGCATAGGTGCTGTAACACCTATTGGTAATGGATTAGAAAAATTTTGGGAAGGAATAAAGTCTGGTAAATGTGGCGTTGATGAAATAACATCCTTTGATACCAGTGATTTTTCTGTGAAGTTAGCTGCAGAAGTTAAAGACTTTAATCCTAAAGATTATATGGAAAGAAAAGAAGCTAAAAGAATGGATAGATTTTGTCAGTTTGCAATGGCTTCATCTAGTATGGCAATAGAAGATTCTAAACTAGACATTGAAAGCATTGATAATGAAAAGTTTGGAGTTATAATAGGTAGTGGTGTAGGTGGAATTCAAACTATAGAAGATCAAATGGAGAGACTACTAACTAAAGGACCAGGAAAAGTATCACCATTTTTTATACCAATGCTTATATCAAATATGGCTTCAGGCCTTGTAGCTATAAAATATCAAGCAAAAGGTATAAATATGGCTGTAGTTACAGCCTGTGCTTCTGGAGCAAATGCTATCGGTGAATCTTTTAGAAAAATCCAAAGCGGTCAATGTAATTTAATGCTGACAGGAGGTGCTGAAGCATCAGTTACTCCAGCAACAGTTGCAGGTTTTTCTGCTATGACTGCATTATGTTCTTCTACAGATAAAAATAGAGCATCTATACCTTTTGATAAAGATAGATCCGGATTTGTAATGGGTGAAGGATCAGGTATGTTACTGTTAGAAGATTACGATCATGCAGTGAATAGAGGAGCTAAAATATACGGAGAGTTGGTAGGATACGGTGCAACTTGTGATGCTTACCACATTACATCTCCTGAACCAAATGGTCTTGGTGCTAAAGGTTCTATGGAAATGGCAGTAAAAGAAGCAGGTATCAATAATACTGAAGTAGATTATATAAATGCTCATGGTACAAGTACTCCCTATAATGATAAGTTCGAAACACTAGCCATCAAAAATCTTTTTGGTGATTATGCATATGATATACCTGTAAGCTCAACAAAATCCATGACAGGCCATCTTATTGGAGGTGCGGGGGCAGTTGAAGCTGTTGTGTCTTTAATGGCTTTAAAAGATGGATTTATTCCTCCGACAATCAACTATCAAAACCCGGATCCTGAATGCGATTTAAACTATGTTCCTAATGAAGGAATTAATAAAAAAATAAATTATGTCCTTTCAAACTCCTTAGGCTTTGGTGGACATAATACTTCTTTATTATTTAAGAAATTTGAAGGTTAATTATTATGTATAATATTAATGATATAAAAAAAATATTACCTCATAGAGAACCATTTTTGTTAATAGACAAGGTAATTGAGTTAGAAAAAGGAGTAAAAGCTGTTGCAGTTAAAAACGTAAGTTACAATGAGTATTTTTTTAGAGGACATTTTCCCGATAATCCTGTAATGCCGGGAGTTTTAATTCTTGAAGCATTAGCTCAAACCGGCGCTTTCGCTATATTAAGCGAAGAAAAATTTTCAGGTAAAACTGCTTATTTTGGCAGTATGAAAAGTGTTAAATTTAAAAAAATGGTTGTTCCGGGAGATACTTTGAGACTGGAAACAGAAATCGTAAAAATTAAAGGCAGTATTGGTATTGGTAAGGCTACTGCATATGTTGAAGATAAAATAGCTGCAAAAGCAACAATGACTTTTGCAATAAAATAAAGATTCCATTTTGGAATCTTTTTTTATGCTGCTTCTTCTATTCTACTATTCTTTTTAGTTACTACTTTTTTGAAATTTAAATAATATTCATATACTGCTAAAAATTTATCTACAAATGTTACAATCCATGCTTCTCTGTATCTTGGAATCCTTATAGGAAACATGTGGCTTAAAATTATGTTGCTTTCCTTTTCATTTAAGAGGAAGTGTTTTTTTGAATTTTCTAGAGCAATCTTAGGATGATTAAATGCATGTAGGAAAGAATCCAAAAGCAATCTAATCCTCATTCTTTTATTAAATTTGTATAAATAAAAGTCATGTAAAAGTGCTCCTCTAACTGTAGATTTAATATCTAAATCAAATTTTAGTGCAATTTTATAAGATTGATATGCAACGTCTATAACATGTTCAAAAACACTCTCATTATGATGCTTAATATCTTTCATTTTTTTGAATTCTTTATGCTCAATAAGAGGTTTGCAAATTTCAGTAAATTTCTTGTCTTTATATTTCATTTAACCACCTTTTTTATCAAACTATGCCTATTATAGCAGGTATAGATAAAAAAGTAAATTAAAATTATGTTAACTTTATTAGTATTTACGATTTATTAAATTCTCAAGTACTTTTTGAGTTATGTCAGTATATTTTCCGCTACTTACTCTTCTTAATAAGTCTGTTGATTTTTCAGTGTATTTCTCAGCTAATTTCATTGACTCTTCTACACCTTTATATTTATCAACATAATAAAAAATTTTTTCTATATCTAAATCTGAAATTTCTTTCTTATTTAAAATATTTTTAATATCCTTATTGTTATCATTATTTACTGCATATATTATAGGTAAAGTATATATACCATTTAAAAGATCAACCTTAGTATTTTTTCCCATTTTTGCCGAACTACTGGTATAATCCATACAATCGTCTATAATCTGAAAAGCCATACCAGCATAATATCCAGAATAACCTATAATTCTAGACTTAAAGTTGCCCAGTTTAGATTCATATGCTCCAGCATACATAGATAATCCAAACATAGCTGCAGTTTTTCCAGATATAATTCTTAAATATCTTCTAACAGTCATATCTTTATTGAACTTATTTTCGTTTTGAAATACTTCCCCAAGACATACTTTTTCCATACTATCAGTAATTCTATTTTCTTCTAAATCATAATCACCGGCTAATAGTCTATATGCCTTAGCAAAAATAAAATCACCTGTATATACTGCTGAATCTTTACCAAATTTATGTTGAATACTATCTATCCCTCTTCTAGTATCAGCATCATCTATTATGTCATCGTGAACTAAGGTTGCTAAATGTATCATTTCAATTGCTGCAGCTAAAGGTAAAATCCTATCTTTATTATAGTTTCCCATCTTTGCTGATAAAATCAATAATCCTGCTCTAACTCTTTTACCATTTGCTTGTAATAAATGATTAACAACTCTTTCAATAGATTTTGTATTCTTTGTTTTCAGATTTTTATTAACAATTTCTTGTACTTCATCTAATTCTTTTTTTATTTCTGGAATATTATTCCATATTTTTGTCATATTACCACCACATCATTTTTCATAAAAATACCTTACTGCCTTTTAGACAGTAAGGCATTGATTAATTTATT
>CAZNLP010000068.1:0-10024 GCA_964574015.1 uncultured Clostridia bacterium
ACGAAGGTGAAAAAGATGATGTTGATGTTTATACCATAAATCCTGATACTATGGTTTCAGTAACCGCAGAACAGGAAGGTGCTTCTGTAGAAATGGTACCTATGGGTGATGTAGTAGACTTAGTAATCTCTGAACAAAACACTGGTGATGATCCATTAACTGATGTTTATGTAGATGTTTATCAAAATGGTTCAATGATAGCTACTTTAGATGAAACATCTGCTGAATTTACTGGTGGCGATGATGGAGATGGCGTACTTGAGCCTGGTGAAACTTGGACTTGGATGATTACAGGAATAGCTATAAATGAAGAAACCATGTTTGAAGTATACGGTTACGGTACTGACTCTTTAGGCAATGTAGTTTCTTATGAAAATCAATATATGAATGAAAAAGATGATACTACTGTTTATCTAATGCCTACAAGGGATGAAACTGCCTGGGCATATGATCCAAGAAACGGTGAAGATGCAACTATTAATAACGGCTACTCTGTTCCATTCACAACTATTGGTTTAACTAATTGGGGATGGACAAACGGACCTTATATGCTTGGTGAAGAGGAAGATTTCACCCTTGATATCTATGCTGGTGCAGGTTTAAATATTATTAATCCTGATAGATTAGTAGGTCATATTAACGTAGAGTTTACAGAAAATAGCATGATATTAACCTACGAACTTTTCGAAAATCATTATTTAGATGAAGTTCATCTATATGTAGGTGAATCAATGCTTCCAATGACTAAGAAAGGAAAATACACAAATGCTCCTGGTCAATTCCCTTATGATCATGGTGATGGTGTATTAAGTAACTCTGATAAAACATTTACAATCGAATTAACTTACGAAAAACTTATGCTTGAATCAGGAGATTATTTCTATATTGCAGCTCATGCTGTAGTGCAGATGCCTGGTGAGATGGAAGAATAAAGTCACACTAATAACAAAAGATGTAAAAAAATATTAAATATAAATCTAATGTCGGTGGAGAATTTTCCACCGACATCTTTTCATTTCAAGTAATTAAATTTGACTAAAAATATTTGCTGAATGTCCTTCTACCAATATTTTACCTTCTTTATCTTTCTTTTCAAAGATATTTTTCCATTTTCCTTTCGGTAGTTCTATTTGCTTTTTATCATAGGATACATTTACAACACATAGAATTTTATTTTCTTTGTATTTTCTAAAATAGCTGAATACTGTTCCTTCGCAGTAGTAAGGTTCCCACTCGCCTTTTTTAAGTATCTCAGAATTTTTCCTTATATTGAAAATCTTTTTATACCACTCTAATAGTTTTTTATTTTCTTTCCCCCAAGGATAGGTTCTTCTGCAGTAGGGATCTCTAAAGCCTTCTAGCCCTGCTTCATCTCCGTAGTAGATGCAAGGTACTCCTGGAAATGTAGCCTGTAAAAAGGATGCGATTTTCATTCTTTTTAACCCAAGCTTACGTTTCTCCTCTGAGAGTTCAAAGTAAAAGGCATCTTCCTCGCTTATCTTTCTTCCCTTAGGTGCATCTCCAAATACAGTTAATGCCCTAACTGTATCGTGAGTCCCTATTAAATTCATTAGAGAATAGAAATACTCTTTAGGATAATTTTCAAAAATAGACATTATCCTTCTTAAAGATTCTTCACCACATATATTTCCTAAAATAAAGTTGTTGAATATTCTCCTGTAGGGGTAGTTCATAACAGAATCCAGTTCATTTCCTAAAAGATAATTTCTTAGTTTTCCGTAGCTTTCTTTGTTAGAGGCATCTTCCCACACTTCTCCTATTACAATGCTCTCAGGATCCACCTTCATTGTTTCTTCTTTTAAAGTTCTAATAAATTCGTCGGGTATTTCATCAGCTACATCCAATCTCCACCCTTTTGCTCCTCTTTTTATCCATCTTTTAGCTATACTATCTTCCCCGGTTAACATATATTCAATATATGAGGGATGCATTTCATTTACATTAGGTAGATTTTTAGTACCCCACCAGCATTCGTAATCTTCAGGATAGTCATTGAATCTGTACCATTCGTAGTACTTTGATTCTTTTGACTGATAAGCTCCTACCGTATCATATCTTCCTAATTTATTGAAGTACTTACTGTCGTATCCAGTATGGCTAAATACTCCATCTAAAACTACATTTATATCATTTTTATTACATTCCTCTATTAATTGATCGAAGGCTTCATTTCCACCAAAGCCTATGTCTACTTTTTCGTAATCCCCCGTATCGTACTTGTTATTTGAATGAGCTTCAAATATAGGATTTAAATATATTATTGACACACCTAATTCTTTTAAATATCCTATCTTTTCTTTTATTCCCTGTAGGTTTCCACCGTATATGTCCCAATATATTATTTCACCTTTTGAATTTTTGATGTATTTATTTTTTTCGTACCAGTTTGTGTATTTTACAAAACCTTCTCTTCCCTCATATAGATCATTTGTACCAGCTTTGTTAAATCTATCTACAAATATTTGATACATTGTACCTTCTCTATACCATCTTGGTACTGATAAATCTTTTTCATGGACAGTTATTTGATAAGGTTTCGGATTGCTGCTATATATTTTAGACTCCCCACCTAACCTATCCTCTTTATTTCCAAGATAAATTGTTTTGTCTTCTAAATGTATTATGAAATAATAGAAAACAGCACAGGGTTTATCTAAGACGTTAAATTTAACTCTGTATACATTAACTTCTTCCTCTGTAGTATCTATCTCCATATTAAACTTCTTTTCTTTTCCTTCGCAAGTCGTTAAAAGTTCACAGGAAGCTGTTATATCTTTACTTATCTTAATATTTAAACTAATTTCTGTGTTAATCTCTACCGCACCAAAAGGTTTTTTAAATTCTTCCTTTTGGGAATTAAATTCAAAATTCATAATATCACCTACAATAATTTGTTGTAAAGTTGTATGTATTTTTCTGCTGATTCATCCCAGCTAAACTTTGATTTAAATGCATTTCTAACAAGCTGTTCCCAAGCATCTTTATTTTTCTTATAAATTTTTACTCCTCTTTTAAGTTCATGGAGCATTTCATGGGCATTATAAGTTCTAAATACAAGGCCATTTCCTTCTTTTGAAGAAGGTTCAAATTTAGTAATACTATCGTTTAGACCACCAATTTTTCTTACTAAAGGTATCGTACCGTATTTTAATGCTATCATCTGAACAAGACCGCAGGGCTCTATTCTTGAAGGCATTAGCATAATGTCACTTCCAGCATATATTTTAGATGCCATCTCGCTGTTAAAATCAATTATTACAGCAGCATTATTACGAAAAACAGCGTCTATTTGTCTAAAAGAATCTTCATAGTTTTTTTGTCCAGTACCTAATACTACTAAGTTTACATCAAGATTCATAATTTCATACATTATATGTAAAATTAAATCTACACCTTTAAGTTCATCAAGTCTTGATATAATACCTATTAAAGGTTTTTCATCGGTTTCTTCTAATCCTAATTCCCTTAAAAGCATCATCTTATTTATTTTCTTTTTCTTTATAGATCTTGTGTAGTTTTCATAGATATCTTCATCATTTTGCGGATTATAGACATCGTAATCTATGCCGTTGAGAATTCCGGATATTTTGTGATTGTTTTCTTTAATTACATCATGAAGTCCCTCACCAAAATACTCGTATTCAAGTTCCTTAGCATAGGTTGGAGATACAGTTGTTATCCAATCGGCATTATATATCCCCGCTTTCATAATATTTATGTTGCCTCTAAATTCAATATCTCCAGTTATATTTTCAGGCTTAAGTCCCAATATATCGTAAATTGTATTTACTCCATATATACCCTGAAATTTAATATTGTGAATAGTAAGCACCGTCTTTAAATTTTGATAATGTGCTCTGTACTGTTTATTTAACAAATAAGGAATTATAGCCGTATGCCAATCATTGCAGTGCAAAATATCTGGCCAAAAGTCAAATTTTGGTATGAATTCCAAGACAGCTTTAGAGAAAAATATAAATCTTTCAGCATCATCGTAGTGTTTATACAATTCTTCTCTATCAAAGTAGTAGGAATTACCTACAAAATAGTATATAACTCCATCTCTTTTTAGCTTAAATATCTCTGCTCTTTGACTTCTCCAGTTTAACTCGACTTCAAATTCCCCTAATTTTTCCATTTCTTTTTTAAATTTTTTAGCTACATTTCTATATAGAGGCATTATAACTCTTACATCTTGACCTTTTTTATTTATCATTTTAGGGAGAGAACCTGCTACATCTCCCAATCCTCCGCTGGCAGCGAAAGGTTTAACCTCTGATGCTACATATAAAACTTTCATCGAATCGCCTCCTAAATTACAGAATCTTTTTTGATAAGCAGTGGTTTGTCTTCTGTTCCCTTTAATACTTTTCCTTCTGTTACTCTTACATACTTATCCAGTATTCCGTTTACTATTTCCGTATTTTTTTCTATTACACAGTTCTGCATTATCACACTGTTTCTTATAACTGTTCCTTCAGCTATAGTAGCTTCTCTAAATACGATACTGTTTTCTACCGTACCGTTTATATGAGATCCACTTGCTATGATAGAGTTCTTTATTTTAGACTTATCATTATATTTTGTTGGATGATTGTCTTTTGTTTTAGTATAAATTCTCCTGTTGCTGTAAAATAGTTCTTTTTGTATTTCCGGATCCAGCAAATACATGGAAGCATCAAAGTATGATTTTAAGGAATTTACTATTTTTAAGTAGCCTTCCATAGGATATCCGTATACACTCAATCTATCTAAGTTGCTTTCTACAACATCTATTAAATCCAACTCTCCCGACTCTTCAGCATCTTCTATTATATCCTCTAAAAGATCTAATTTTATAAACATCATCCCTGCATAAAGATTGAAATGATCCATGTTTTCATTTTCATTATTAAGAATTTTTACAATTTTTCTATTTCTTCTAACTCCTACTGCTACTCCCTTATATAAATCATCTGACGTATAATTAGGTTTATAAACCATTACTACATCAGCATCCTTTTCTTTGTAAAAATCAAATATATCTTCAACGTCAATATTCGCAATTGAGTTACAATTGCTGAGAAGTATATGGTCGGTGGTGTCTGATATTTTTCTGAAAAATGCTCTATTATCTATAAAATCCTGTATGCTTATTCTAGTTATCTCACCAATTTTTTTGTTTTTTCCTCCGTGAAGTATAGATAAATCGTTGCTTTTGCTGCTTAGGTTCCAGTCTTCTCCAGAACCTAAATGGTCCGCCAGTGACCTATACTTGTATGAACCTATTACTCCTATTTTTTTTATGCCTGAGTTTACAAAGTTAGAAAGAGGAAAATCTATGAGTCTGTACTTTCCACCAAAAGGTACTGTATGAATACTCCTATGACTGGTCATAGCTTCTAAGTTGTTTTGATTGGGGCAATTTATAATAATACCTGCTAGTCTTTTCATGAAATCCTCCTTATCCTACTACTGTTATCTCATCGGAATCAATACTTCCTATTCTCTTATTCTTCTTTATCCTCATGTTTTCGGTTACTATTGTTTTTTCAACAACAGCACCATCTTCTATCACTGCATTACTAAATATTATTGAATCTTTAACAATTGCATTTTTACCTATTTTTACATCGTAGGAAAGAATAGAATTGTTAACGGTACCTTCAATAATACATCCGTCGCAGATAAGACTGTTATTTATAGATGCATATAGACCAACATAATGAGGTTGACTGTTAATATTATTTGAATATACCCTCATATTTTTTGAATATAGATTGAAATCTTCCCTCTCATCCAACAAGTCCATATTTGCTTCATAGTAGCTTTCAACTGTACCGACATCCCTCCAGTAACCTTCAAAAGAAAAACCGTATACTTTACGCTCTTCTTCCAGCATCATCGGTATTATATTCTTACCAAAATCGTGAGCCGAATTTTCATCCTTTGAATCCCTTAATAAGGTCTCTCTCAATGTTTTCCATTTGAATATATATATACCCATAGAAGCCATATTATTTTTTGGTTCTTCAGGTTTTTCTTGGAATTCTATGATTCTATTTTCTTCATCTAAATCCATAATCCCAAATCTATTGGCATCTTTCCAATCAACTTCCATTACAGATACTGTAAGATCAGCATCTTTTTCTTCTGTATAGTCCAGCATTTTTGAGTAATCCATTTTATAGATATGGTCTCCTGAAAGCACTAAAACGTACTCTGGATCGTACATGTCAATAAATTCGATGTTTTGATATACAGCATGGGCTGTTCCTCTGTACCATCTCTCCCCTTCCTTATCTGCATAAGGTGGAAGTATATAAATTCCCTGATCTATTTTATCTAAAGCCCATGAACTACCGTTACCTATATATCTTCCAAGTATTAGAGGTTTATATTGAATTAATACTCCTATGGTGTAAATATCAGAATGAAAGCAGTTGCTGAGGCTGAAATCAATTATTCTGTATTTTCCACCAAACATTACCCCTGGTTTTGCATTATCCTTAGTTAGTTTTTTTAATCTGCTTCCCTGCCCCCCAGCTAGGAGCATGGCGATACATTTAGTCTCCGTCATATCAACTACCTCCTTTTACTTTTTTACCTTCCAAATTTCTCTATCGTAATCCTTTATTGTTCTATCACTTGAAAAATATCCAGATTCAGCGATATTTTTTAGGACCTTGTCAAACCAAAGCTTTCTGTCTCTATAAGTTTTTTCTATTTCTTTTTGAGCTTTCATATAAGCTTCAAAGTCTTTAATAACAAAGTAGGTATCGTTGTGTGTTATTAAATTATCATATATTTCTTGAAATTCTCCGATATCTTCGTAGAAAAATCCGTCAACAAGATGATTAACTGCATTTTTTAAATCAGAGTTAGAATTATACACATCAAAGGAACAGTATCCTCCATTATTGTAGTAATTTATAACTTCCTCCGATTTCAATCCGAAAATAAAAATATTATCTTCTCCTACTCTTTCATAAATTTCAACATTCGCCCCATCTAAAGTTCCTACCGTTAGAGCTCCATTCATCATAAATTTCATATTTCCAGTACCACTGGCTTCCTTACTTGCTGTCGAAATCTGCTCTGATACATCTGCCGCCGGATAGAGAAGTTCTGCTAAAGATACACTGAAATTCTCCAGAAAAACCACCTTTAAATATTTATTAACCTTTTTATCATTATTCACAATATCAGCTAAACTATTTATTAATCTAATTATTTTTTTAGCAATATTATAACTTGGAGCTGCTTTTCCTGAGAAAATAAAGGTTCTTGGATGTATCTCCATTCCTTCATGTTTTATTTTATCGTATAAATGAATTATATGAAGTACATTCATTAGCTGTCTTTTGTATTCGTGTATTCTTTTTATATGTATATCGAAAATCGAATCTACATCAATATCTATATTCTGCTTTTCTTTTATATATTTTGCTAATCTTTCTTTATTCTTTCTTTTAGCATTATAAAGTTCTTCACTCAAATCTTTGCCTTGACTGTACTTTTCTAATTTTTTTAACTTTTCAGCTTCTTTTTCCCACTCATCTCCAATAGTCTCATTTAATAACTCTCTTAAATAAGGGTTTGCCTTCATCAAAAATCTTCTGTGACTTACTCCGTTGGTTTTAGAATTGAACTTCCAAGGATATAACTCATACAATTCCTTAAAAGTTTCATTTTTTATAATATCAGAATGCAGTTCAGATACACCGTTAACAGATTTAGAGCCTATTACAGCCAAATTAGCCATATGAACTACTCCGTCTCTAAGGATAGAGTTTCTCATTTTTTTATCCTTTTCTATAGGAAGTGCATTTTCTACAAATCTTCTATTTATTTCTTCAATTATTAAATATACTCTTGGTAGCAACTTTTCTATCATTTCAATAGGCCATTTTTCTAAAGCTTCTGTTAATATTGTATGATTTGTATAAGAACAAACGTTAGTTACTAAGTTCCAAGAATAATCCCAGTCAAATCCCTCTTCGTCGATTAATATTCTCATGAGTTCTGGAATAACCAGAGATGGGTGAGTATCATTAATTTGAATTTGAATTTTATCTGCTAATTTATCAAAGTCGTCGTTGTTTGACTGATATCTTCTAATTATACTTTTTAATCCGGCACTTACAAAAAAGTACTGCTGTTTTAATCTTAATAATCTCCCATTGTAATTTGAATCATTTGGATATAAAACATGAGTTATAGCTTCTACATTAGCTTTATTTTTAACTGCCTGTAGATAATCTCCGTTGTTAAATGATGTTAAATCAAATCCGTAAGCATTTTCTGCACTCCATAGTCTTATATAGTTTACGTCATCTGAGTCGAAATCAATCTGTGGTATGTCGTAAGGTACAGCAGTTACAGCTTCATAATTTTCGTGAATAAACTGAAGACTATCTTCTATTTTTTCAACTTTAACGTTACCGTAAAATTTAATAATTTCAGATTTTGATGATTTTTTTATTTCCCATGGATATCCATTATGAAGCCATCTATTTGGTAGCTCTATCTGCTGTCCATCAACTATTTTTTGTTGAAATGATCCGTATCTGTATCTAAGACCCATTCCTACAGCTGGAATATTTAAAAAAGCAAGAGAATCCATAAAGCAGGCTGCTAATCTTCCTAAACCTCCATGTCCAAGCCCTGGATCAACCTCTATATTTTCCAAGTCTCTTATATCTACTCCCAAGTCTTTAAGACCATCTCCAACTATTTTATATATACCCATATTATGTAGATTCATTATTAAAAGTTTTCCAATTAAAAACTCCATGGAAAAATAGTATACTCTTTTTTGATTATTATCTTGATCCATTCTTGATTTTGTATCTGCCATGTATGTTCCGGCATATTTCATTATAAGAGAAGCTAAAACATTGTATTTTTCCTGCATACTTCCTTCTTCAAAGCTCTCTCCTGTTACTTCTTTAAATCTTTCTAAATATTGTTCCTTAAAATTTTCTTTGTTTTCAAACATATTATTCCCTCTTCCTCTTTCTTTTAGTCTTTTTCTTAATCAATAATCCAGTAAGACCTGGTAGTTTTATTTCTATTGAATAGTCAAAATTATGCATTTTTATCTTATCTGCCTTTATATATTTATTACCCTTTTCTTTATATAATTCTTCGTCGGAATTTAATAATATTCTATACTCTCCTTCTTCCGGTACACCTAATCTAAATTTTTCATAAGCTACAGGTGTGAAATTTAAAAGAGTTATCAAATAATCCTTTTTTCCTTTTCGTATGTAGCTGTAAATACTTTGATCCCTATTATCTGCATCTATCCACTGATATCCATCCCAACTGTCATCCTTGTGCCAGAGAGAATCTTCTTTTAAGTATATGTGATTTAATTTTTTTATAAACTCTCTATGAGAATCATGGATAGGATAATTAAGCAAAAACCACTCAACCTCTCCATAAAATCTCCACTCCATAAATTGTCCTATTTCATTTCCCATGAAGTTTAATTTTTTCCCTGGGTGTGTCATTTGATATAAGGCAAGAAGTTTAAGATTTTTAAATTTTTCCTTGTAATTACCGTAGGATTTATCTATTAAGGATTTTTTGCCGTGGACTACTTCATCGTGAGAAAATGGAAGTATAAAATTCTCACTAAAAGCATAATGCATGGAGAAGGTTATTTTTTCGTGGTGGGATTTTCTATAAATAGGATCGTGTTCTATATAATCAAGGGTATCGTTCATCCATCCCATATTCCACTTATAGTTAAACCCCAGCCCACCTTTATCAACAGGGTATGTTACTAACGGCCAATCCGTTGATTCTTCAGCTGCCATTATAGCATATGGATGTTCTTTAAATACTGCTGTATTTAATTCCCTCAAAAACTCAATTCCTTCAATATCTTCACTTCCACCGTACCTGTTTTTATATGGTGTTCCATCTATACCGAAGTTTAACTGTATTATTGATGTTACTCCATCAACTCTAATACCATCGATGTGATACTTCTTAAAATAAAACATTGCATTAG
>CAZNLP010000069.1:0-9944 GCA_964574015.1 uncultured Clostridia bacterium
CTGTCTAAATCTTCATCCTCAAAAACTTCCGGTCTATACCAGTATCCTTTTGTTTCAACAGATTCTTTTATCCAGTCTAGAGATTCTTCCGGTTTATCTGAAGTGGCTGCAAGACAGTAAAGATAGTTGTATACTTGACTGGATTTTTCATCTAATTTATTTATATTAGATACAAGGTATTTATAAGCATCATTACTCCCAGAATTGTTGATGATATTTAGAGTGTTGTTTAATAATTTTTCTTCTTTCATGATTATCCTTTCAAAATGTATATTTTGCTTTAATTAGTGCTGTTACATATATATTCACATTGTACATTAGTGAAAGGTATTTTTCAATTCAATTGAGGTTATTTATTTTTTTCTGCTAAATTATAATCATAATAGTTTTCTTAAAAAAAACAGAGAGCTTAAAAACTCTCTGCAAAAGGGTGGTGATTATATTAAATGGTATTTTTTATAGCACCATCAGCTATCTTTTTTTATTTATACATTCTTTATATTTATGCTTGATCTTCTTGACTTAAAAATTCATCTGGGGTAAAATTATCACTGGCAACTTTTGCTTTGGTTTTCATAGCAATATAGTAGACTAATCCAGCTACTGCTAAGTTTTGTACCGCTGGTAGTCCCATTGGATTTACATATGTCGTTATGTATCCAACAAATATGCCTGATATCCAAGCAATTGTTGCCATCCAATTCCAACCCGTATGATCTTGCCAATTTTGTCTCCTCATGAAGAAGTCTACAAACATAATTCCTGCCATTGCGGGATAGGCTAAGGCTGTAAAGTATAAAAAGTCCATAAAGTGATTTAGAATACCAGATAAAGCGACTACTATTGCTATAACAGTTCCTAATAAAGTAACCATAGATCTACCTTTGCCAGTCTTAATATTAAGTAAATTTGAAAGAGATAATCCCATAGTATAGTTGTTAACTAACTGGCTAGTCCATGTTGAAAGCCAAAGTACAATAAATCCCCAAACTGGAAAACCTAGAGCAACCATTACCGCTACTATATCAGCAGTTCCCTGTCCTATTGCCATCAAAGCTCCTACGTATATTAAAGGAAATCCAATAGCTATTATCCCTAATGGTATTAATATATTGTCCTTAACTTTTGGTCTTGCATATCTTGTATAGTCTGATGCTATTACCCACTGAGAAACATTTATGCTTACTATTAAACTTACTGCGGCTAAAAAAGTCATGCTTTGGCTTTCGGGCTCAAAGTTTATAATTACATCAAAGCCGAAGTTTTTAATTGCTAAATATATTCCTGCAATAACTAATATCAAGCCTGCTGGTACTGCAACATAATCAGTCCATTTCATTGATGAGTATCCCAATATAGATGGTATTGCAAATATTAATCCTACTATTACTGTTATAATTGCCCAAGTTCCCCACCTTGTAGCATAATCAATTCCCAGCATTGCACAAATTGCATTTCCTGCAACTGCTGTTTGTACAGCCCACCATCCAAGGCTTACAATGAATATTACACCAGCTATGATAAATCTAGACTGTGTAGCTCCAAAACTTGATCTTGCTAAAACTGATGATGCTCTTCCTGTTTTTGCCCCCATGTATCCATTCAATGCATTCCCAGCCCATTGAATTACTATAAAAGCAACAAATAAAACTGGAAACATCTGCTTAAATCCAAAGGAACCGATTAACATTGACCCTACCATCAAAACTGGAATACAAAATTCCAATCCTCCAAATATTACAGCTGGTCCCAGCCAATGCTGCCTCTGATCTAATGGAACTGCTTTCAATGGTTCGTCATTTTGTTTGCTTTTAGAATTTTGCTCGATATTGTCAGCCGGTTTTAATTCTTCTTGGTTTGACATTTTCCTCTCCTCTTAATATTTTATTTTTCGGCAATCTTTCTATTTGATGTTATATCTTTAAATTCTAAAGTTTTAGAATCTAAAATTACTCCATAGTCATTCTTTGCTTGTTCAATTGAAACGAACTCATTTTTTACATCTTTTATAACTTTCTCGACTGGTCTCAATAAAGGATCCCCGTATCCTCCACCAGTAGAAGTTGTCATTCTAATTGAATCACCAGTATTCAATGGATGCCTTGCATATTTTCCGTAAGGACCTGAGATGCTACCATCTGATCTAACTACTTCAAACATATTTCTTGATCCTTCTTTACCTCCATTTAATCCCCATGGTAAGTATTTAAATCTTCCAAAGGTTCCAGTGAAATATCCTCCGTCTTTCAATTGTTTGTATGTCCTAACAACTCCAGAGCCTCCTCTAAATTGACCAGCTCCAGCACCATCTGCTAGTAATTTATATTCTTCTACATGAAGACCATATCTTGTTTCAATAACTTCTACAGGAATGTTGTATGTTTCACCATCACCTATACAAAATTGTCCACTTTCTCCGTCTTTTCCTTTTCCTGCTCCCCATCCTCCAGGCGAAGGACCTACTGCTATATATGGTTCATTTGTTTCAGGATGGTTTCCTGCGATTACAAAACCACAAACCGATTGCATATGACCTGCCGATAATCTACTTGGTAGAATAGGTGCTAAAGCTTTCCAAACCAAATCTTCTCCTGCTACCATAGTTTCCCAATATGTAGAAACGGCTGCAGGTCGTTTTGCATTGAGAATTGAACCTTCTTCTACTATTATTTCAAGAGGAGCAAATACTCCATCATTTACATCTTGTGATGGATTTGTTGCAGCTAAGAATATTGCTCTAACAGCAGAGAGTATCCCAGCATAGGCAACATTTATAGGTCCTAGTACTTGTGGATGGGACCCAGTAAAGTCACAGATAAATCTATCTCCATCAATTGTGATTTTTACTTTGATCTCTAAAGGCTTGTCGCTTATACCATCATCATCAATAAAATCACTAGCTTCATATATACCATCAGGAATTTTTCTTACTTCGTTCCTTGATATTTCTTCACTTGTCTTAAGCATTCTTTCAATAGCGCTTACTACAATTTCTTTTCCGTATTTATCGCATAATTCTATAAATCTTTTTTCTCCAGTTTTTAAACCAGCTACTTGAGCCCACATATCTCCAATTGATAGATCAGGAAATCTAACGTTTGCTTTAATCAAATCAACTAATGGTTGGTTTATTTCTCCTTTATCAAATAATTTGATACATGGAAATTGAAGTCCTTCTTGAAATATTTCAGTTGAATCCACTGTCCATGATCCTGGGTCTTTTCCTCCTACTTCAGTCCAGTGTGCCTTGTTAGCTGAATAAGCAACTATTTCTCCATCATAAAATATAGGCATTACAACTCCAACGTCAGAAAGATGTGATCCTCCTCCACTGTAAGGATCGTTAATTATAATAATATCTCCTTCTTTTAAATCTCCTTTATTTGAAAATTTATTTATTGTTTCCTTTACCATAGTACTTAAAAGTCCTATAAACCCTGTTACTCCATCTCCTTGAGTAAGTAAGTTTCCTCTACTATCAGTAAGGGCAGATGCAAAGTCTAAGGTCTCATATATTACTGGGCTTTTAGATGTTCTTGCTATTGATATAAACATTTCCTCTCCTATTGCATAAAGAGAATCTTTAATTATATCGAGAGTAAACTGATCTACTTTTTTATCTTTAATCATTTTTACACCTCCGTATTAATAACTATATTGCCGTATTTATCAATTTTCGCTTCCATTCCTGGATAAATTATTGTAGATGTTGTTACTTCTTCAATGATTGCTGGTCCTTGTATTTGCGTATCCGCATTTAATTTATCTCTTAAATAGACCTTGGTTTTTAATTTTCCTAAGTTCTCAAATATAACTTCTCTTTCCTCTTTTAAAGCATCTTCAAGAAAATTTCCGTTGCTTTTTATTTCTTTTATTTTTGTCTTTTCTACCTTTCCAAAAGTAGTCAAGTGAAAATTAACTATTTCAGTAAGACTATCATCTATTCTGAAGTTATAGTTTTTCTCATGCTCTTCATGGAATCTTTCAATAATATCTTTTTTATTTGATTCATCAATCTTTATATTAGGAATAGGAACTTTTATAGTGTGTTCTTGTCCCCAGTATCTCATGTCTAAACTTCTAACGAAGACCAAGTTGTCTTCTTTAATACCTTTTTCTTTATATTCTTCTAAAGACTTTCTTTCCATTTCTTGCCATTGGTTATTTACTAAATCATAGTCAATACTATCCATTCTCATATTTGATGTTTGGATATCATCCTGTCTTAAATCTGTCATTAACATTCCCCAAGCTGAAAATACTGATGCAGCAACAGGTATAATTATTTTTTTGATTCCTAATTCTTTTGCTAAAGGTGCAGCATGCATAGGTCCTCCGCCTCCAAATGAAACTAAAGAGAAATCTCTAGGGTCGTAACCTTTTCTAACAGATATTAGCTTTAATGCATTTAGCATATTTGAGTTTGCTATCCTAATAATTCCTAGAGCAGCTTCTTCTATAGAAATATCAAGTTTATCAGCTATTTTTTCTTTAATTGAATTTCTAACAGCTTCCATATCTACATCCATGTCGAAATTTTCCGGAGATAATCTTCCCACTACTAGATTTGCATCAGTTGTTGTTGGTTCTGTTCCGCCTAATCCATATGCAACTGGTCCAGGTAATGCTCCTGCTGATTGTGGTCCTACTTTTAATGAACCACCTTCATCAATCCAAGCAATTGAACCTCCACCATTGCCTATTTCTACAATGTCTACTACAGGTATTTTTATTGGATACCCAGCTGAACGATTAGTTTTTTCAATATAATAATCAGTGTCTACTTTTACTTCTCCACCGTCTATAAGTGAACATTTAGCGGTAGTCCCACCTATATCAAATCCTATTACTTGTTCTTCACCTAACATTTTACCTAACATCGCAGAACCAAATATACCTGCAACAGGGCCTGATTCTACCATATTTATAGGAACTTCTTTAGATTTTTCAAAGGTTGTAGTTCCTCCATTTGATTGCATTATATATTTTGGACAAGTTATATTAATATCCTCAAGTTCATTGTATAATTCATTTACATATTTGTTTGCTATTGGTTTTACATAAGAATTTAATACAGTCGTGCTGGTTCTTTCGTATTCTCTAAATTCTTTTGATACTTCGTAGGAACCTGTTATATATACTTCCGGCCATAATTTTTTTATCAATTCAACTGTTTCTTTTTCATGTTCATTGTTTTTATAAGAATGTAAATAAGCTACAGCTATGGCTTCAACTTTCTCTTCTTTAAAAAATTCTACACATTTTTTAATGTCTTCTCTGTTTAGTGGTGTTACTACTTCACCTTTGTAATTAACTCTCTCTTCTACTTCTAATCTCAAATTCCTAGGCACAAATACTTCAGGTTGCTTATACATAACGTTGAATAGATCAGGTCTATTCCCTCTAGCTATTTCAAGCATATCTCGAAATCCTTTAGTAGTAATCAGTCCAGTTTTAGCTCCTTTTCTTTCTGTAAGAGCATTTATTATAACTGTAGTTCCGTGGTTAAGACTTTTCACAGCTTCTTTATCAATATCTGATTTTTCTATTACATCTATTACACCTTTTTCAAAGTTAGGCGGTGTAGTATGGGATTTATCTACTCCTATATTCCCATCTTCAGTAATATATACTATGTCTGTAAACGTTCCACCAATGTCCGTTGCGATTCTCATAATATCCCTCCTTCTTTTTTTTTCACTTTTACCCATATTAACTTGCAGTTTTCTTTTGACTTATTCTCACTATAATGTTTTTCGCCTTCTGGAATGTAAGAAAATTCACCTTCTTTCAGGTTAACGTAGCTATTACCTATTTTAGCTTTTATCTGTCCTGAAATTACATAAGAATACTCATCAAAATCATGCTTACCGTATCCTTCTTCAGGAACTCTACAATTAGGTTTAAACTCTGCAGTGCCAATGACGACTTCGATGTCATCTTTTTCATAATTTATTCCTGTAGTCATAATATAGGTTTCAAAATCTTCAATTAAAGCTTTTTCCTCATCTACAATTATCATTTTTTCACCTCCTTCTATACTATTTAAAATATAGTTGGCGTAACTACACTAATAGTCTGGAATTCCTCATTATGAGGATTTATCACTGTATGAGGTATTGTGGATGGAAAATGAATAGACTCACCTGCCTTTACAAGATATTCTTTTTCGTCAATAATAAATACACCTGTTCCTTTTATTACGTAGTAGAACTCCTCACCTTCATGAGAAAATGGTGTCATATCTGTACTATTTGCTGCTAATTTTAATATTACTGCCTCTAGTTTTCTATTTTCGAATTTACCACTTAATCTAACATGGCTAGTAAAGGAATTCTCTAAATTTACCAATATTTTATTATCTTTTTTTCTTACGTATGATTCTTCTTCTTCTACTTCAAATAAATCTTTCATTGAAATCTCTAAAGCATCTGCTATTTTTTTTAAAGATGTTATAGTAATAGAAGATACACCTCGTTCAACTTGAGATATAAAACTAACTGATAAGTTTGTTTTACTGCTTAATTCTTTTAGCGTAATATTCTTGCTTTTTCTTAGTTTTCTTATTTTTTTATTTACTATATCCATAAAATCTCCTTTCTAAATTACAGTAGCACTGTAATTTTATCACTATATTGAAATAATTACAATATAATTGAATAAAAAATATATATATTTTATTTACAAGTTGAATTTAGTATGAGTAACCTGTTTATTTAATTTTAAGCATTAAAAAAACCTCTTAATTTTTTAATTAAAAGGTTTTGTATTTCAGAAAATATATTTTCATCCTGATAGCTTTATTTATTATTCTCAACTCACAATCTTAAACCATCAAAAACGATATCAATTGTGGATTCTATCATATCCAACACTATTTCTTTATCCTTGTTTTTTTCAATTATTGATCTTAGAATTATTCCAACTATACTGGACCATAGTATAAGGCTAACTTCTTGAGTGTTTATGTCTTTTATTTCCTTATTTTCCACAGCTTTATCTAAATATAATTCTAGTTGCTGAATTCTTTTTTGTTTCTTCTTATTTTTAAAAATGCCTGTATATTTTAAAATATTATCACTGCTGTTAATCATAATTTCTCTATAGATTTCAGGTATGTCCAAGGCTGCCTTAGCATAGTTTTCAAACTTAAACTTTATTAAGTCTAACATATTAAGATTCTTTTCTGGTTCTATGCTGATTGATTCTATTAGCTTTATATAGCCTTCTTTTAGGATATCTTCTACTATAGCTTCTTTGTTTTGATAGTACTGATAAATATTTCCCGGAGAATACCCAATATTTTTTGCAATTTTTCTTATTGATAAATTTTCAATTCCCTGTTTCGATACTATTTCTTTAGCTGTGTTAAATATTTCTTCTTTTATATATTCGTTTTTTTTATCTTTGATTGTTTTTTCCATAGTATTTCCTTCCATTGTTAATAGTTGATATTAATATTTTTTAACTGAACTTTGTACCAGGTAAATTTTTCGCCATTTTCAATCCATGAAACATCTATTTCGTCAGGAATTAACAGATCATCAACTTCGGTATAGCTCTTTATTTCTCCAATGCATTTTTTTCTTTCCGCATCTTCTGTAACTTCTTTATATCTAAGAGCCTCAATTTTTGTTAATTGGAAGTCCTCATCGAAAAAGAACTTTGCACTAGTTTCTATACCTTTATAATTTATAGTTGCTTCAGCGATATAATCAGAGATTTCTTCCCATGAAATATAGGATTCTAAGGCTGCAGTAGGATACCAAGGCAGTTCTAATAGATATCGACTTAGAGTTGATTCATTTAGCTTTTCATTAGGTTTTTCATTAACTACTGGTACTATATATCCTACTTTTATCTTCATAGAGCCTTCCCCATCATACATGAAGTCCATGCCCTTTGTATTAATAAGTGGCATCATAGATATATCTACCGTCCATAAAAAGCCAGGTTCTACAACATTTACTACTTGTGTTGCTTCTGGTTTATAGTAGTCCTTTTGGTCCGGGGATAACTTCATTAATCCTTCTTGATTAAAAGAAATGCTTTTGATTCTTTTGCTTTTAAATACTCCTATGTTTGTCAACCAGTTGGCAACGGAATCTGGCAACTCTTCTTTTTTTATAGTATTATCAATTACATTGTTACTTGATAGTACTTTCTCTTTGTTTTCTCGAATTTGATTCTGAAAGTTCATTTTTCCAATATAACTAGCTATGATGGATGCAGTTATAATGAATATAATTATAAGTGTTATTATCTTAAATGCTTTCATAAAGATCCTCCTTGACTATTGTTTATTTTATTAAACACTGTTTAATTGACAAGGAGAGTATATAACATTTTAGATAATATTTCAATAATTATTTAAAATAAATTCTATTATTTTATCTTGATCCTTCCGAAATCTATTTTAATTTAAATGGTGCTGTATTTTTTACATATACCTTCTACAAATTCTCTCTTTTGTATCTTTTTAAGCCATTCTTCGGGTATGCTTTCATAGCCGTAGTGAAGTCCTGCTAATCCTCCAGCTATCGCTGCCGTAGTGTCGGTATCTTCTCCAAGGTTTACCGCCTTTAAAACGCAGTCTTTGTAGCTTTCAGTATTTAAAAGACTCCATATAGATGCTTCCATAGAATGTACTACATATCCTGTGGATTCAATTTCTTCTTCCGGTAATTTATAAAAGTCTTTATCTTTTATTCTTTCATAGTATTTTAGTTCTTCTTTAAAGCCTTCTTTCCTGCTGTAGTAGTTGAAGGATTTTTCTATTCCTAATTCTACTGCTTCTTTAAGATTGTAGTCTTTTGATATGTAGTCGGCTATAGTAAGGTATATGCCGCAGGCTGTCATACTTCTTTTATGTGCATGGGTTATAGCTGATATATTGTGTATTATTTCATAAGATTCTTTTTTTTCTGTCCAGTTTTCTCCGTAGGTTTTCTGCAGGTGAAATAATACAGGCAGTATCCTCATAAGTGATCCGTTGCCGTTTTCTCTTTCGTCTGCACCTCCGCAGTATAGAGGGTCTTCTCCACCGTCGTATCTGTATATAGCTTTGCTGGTACATCTACCTATATCAAAGGTTTCTCCAAAAGGTGTGTACTCACTATTTATATACCAGGCTAAAAACTTATCCATGATATCTTTATAATCTAATCCTTCGGATAAGCTGTCTAGAGTACAAAGTGTCATACTCGTATCATCGGACCAGGTTCCTTCCGGTTGATTATATGTACCGTGTCCTCTCATATCTTTCACTGGATCTTGTTTTAGTTCTTCTCTCGATAAGAACTCTACGGGAACTCCTAATGAATCTCCTACACAGTGTCCCATAACTGCTGAAAGTATTTTTTCTTGCACTTTTATCCTCCTTTTTGGTATAAAGCATAAAAAGACACATTTTTTTGTGCCTTATTCTTAAATGACTATGAATTTTATGTCCATACACTTTTTGATTACAGCATCATATTAAGAAATAAAATGATGAAATATAAAGCTAGAATTGATTTTTTAATTGTCATATATATTTGCATTATACATTGATGAAACTTGTTTTTCAATTGATTTAAGGAACTATATTTTTTTGATTATAAATTTTTTTAGTGATAAAATTAGATGATAGTATTTTCATGTATTTTATTAATTAAAGAAGGGGTTTATTATGAAAAAAGGATTTTATTCAAAACTTTTTGCTGTTGTCCTTGTGTTTATCGTTTTATTCAGCGGTTTATCGGTATATGCTGTGGCGCCGAGCTCATGGGCACAGGAAGAAGTTGATGAAGCTAGAGGCAAGGGTCTTGTACTACCTGAAGCTGATGATGATTTTCAAGACCCGATTACTAGAGAGTTGTTTTGTAAGTTAGTTGTGAATTTAGTAGAACAGACTACAGAAGAACCAGTATCTATTAATATTGCTAATCCTTTTGAAGATACGA
>CAZNLP010000070.1:0-9839 GCA_964574015.1 uncultured Clostridia bacterium
AAAATATTGCTAGGGGAGCTGTAAGCTGAGAATTAAACCCTTATACCTGAACCGGATAATACCGGCGGAGGGAAGCGCATCTATTGTAAGTTTTATAGATATTACAGCATCCTCCTGAATTGAAAGGAGGTTTTTTTATGGATTTGCAGAATTTTTTAGAATCTGCTACTGGACAAATATTAATTATCCTTATTATTGCAGTTATATTTGTAGTGATAAGCAAAAGTGACAAAAGAAAGAGAAGCACGAAAGTCTTGGTAACATCGGCTATACTTATAGCAATAGCTTTTGGGTTAAATCAAATTACACTATTTAGAATGCCTCAGGGAGGTTCAGTAACTCCCTTCAGTATGCTGGTTGTCGTTTTAATTGGGTATTTATTTGGGCCAAGACAGGGAATTCTTGCAGGTATGGCTTTTGGACTTTTAGATTTACTTATAGCACCTTATGCTATGACACCGGTACAGATAATCTTAGATTATCCCTTTGCTTTCGGAGCATTAGGGCTAGCTGGACTATTTAGAAAATATAAAAAAGGACTTACCATCGGTTATGCCATTGGAGTATTTGGAAGATTTCTCTGTGTTTTTATATCAGGAGTAGTTTTTTGGGGAATATATGCCCCCGAAGGTACGAATGTATTTGTTTATTCAGCAGTATATAATGGAACTTATTTACTAGTAGAAGGAGTTATTACACTTATACTAATACAAATACCGGCTGTAAAAAATATTATAGAAAGATTAAAAAAACAAATAGTTTAATGAAACGGAGATCTAAGATTTCCGTTTTTTTATTACAGTAATATTTAATATATAAAAAAATCAACAGTGGGTATAAATATAAAGTAAGCTTATAATAAGTCTTTACTTGACTATCAGATAGCTATTGATATAATTTATGAAGGCATAATAATTAGGTAATTAATATACTTATTATAGGTTGTTTTGTACAAATTATGTTTTAAATAAAAATAAGGAGTGAAAAACTATGACAACACCTCATATTGAAGCAAAAAAAGGAGAAATAGCAGAAACGATACTTCTACCGGGTGATCCTCTAAGAGCTAAATTTATTGCAGAGAACTACCTCGAAAATGTAAAACAGTTTAACGGAGTAAGAAATATGTTAGGGTTCACAGGAACTTATAAAGGTAAAAAGGTATCAGTTATGGGTACTGGAATGGGAGTACCATCTATTGGGATATACAGCTACGAGCTTATTCATTTTTACGATGTCAAAAATTTAATAAGAGTTGGTTCATGCGGAGCTTTTAATGAGAATCTCAATTTATACGATGTAGTTATTGGAATGGGAGCATGTACAGACTCGAACTATGCAGATCAGTACGACCTACCGGGAACCTATTCAGCTATAGCTTCTTACGATCTTCTTTCAAAAGCTAAAAAAGCAGCAGATGAAAAAGATGTAACAGTACACGTAGGAAATATATTAACTTCTGATGTTTTTTATTCTCAAAAGGAAGATAGCTGGAAAAAATGGGCGAAAATGGGAGTCCTTGCAGTAGAAATGGAAAGTTATGCACTATACTGTAATGCAACCAATGCAGGAGTTAATGCCCTTACAATACTTACGGTTTCAGACTCTCTAGTCAAAGGTGAAGAAACAACACCTGAAGAAAGACAGAAAAGTTTTACTAAAATGATGGAAATAGCCCTTGAACTTGCATAGAGTTAATTAGTGGGAGAAAAAATGAAAAAAATAATCATCATATTTTTAACACTAATCCTAATTATCTCTTTAACAGCTTGTGGAGAAATACAGAAGATTAAAAAACCGATAAAAGTTATGAAGTTGACAGACTTGGCTTAAAAGAAAATGGAGTCTCTTTAGCAAAAAATAAGTACTACAAGGAGATTGTACCTGAAGAGATAAGAAAACAGATAGAAGAACTAGTAGACAAAATAATAGATGAAGAAATAGAAGTCGATACAACTTTTGGAAAAACGAATCAAGAGATTAAGGCCATTATAGACTCAATCAAGTAGTACATAATATTAAATTAGGTGGATTAGCTATAGCTATCCACCTTTATATTTTTGAGATGTTAAATTATAGTAAAATATTTTAGAAATAAAAATACTTTAAAAATATAATAAAACATCGATACGACTACAAACGAATTATATATAGAAAAAAACTATATAAAATTCGGTATTATACCTTTTATAACTAATTTTAATATTAAAAAACAAGAAAATCGCAATAATAAAAGAATATAAACGAATAAAACTAACTAAGTTAAAAAAAATATTCGTAAATTGTTGACTATAAACTATCTATTTGATAATATATAGTGGGCTATCGAGAAAGATAGCAAGGAGGTATGTATGAATAAAAAAAATTATGATGTTATAATTATAGGTGGAGGGCCAGCAGGTATCTTTACCGCATTAGAACTAATTGAAAAAGACGAGAATTTAAATATACTCCTTTTAGAAAAAGGAAAAAATATAGATGCAAGAAGTTGTCCTATTGGAAAGACAGTAGATAAATGTATTAAATGTAAACCATGTTCTATAGTAACGGGTTGGGGAGGAGCCGGAGCATTTTCAGATGGAAAGCTTACTCTGACTACTGAATTTGGTGGAGTTTTAGATAAATATATAACTAAAGAAAAATTAGAAGAATTAATAAAATATATAGATAGCATATATGTAAGATTTGGTGGAACTGAAGAAATCCATGGAATGGATCAGCAAAAAGTGTTAGAAATAGAAAAAAAAGCTGCATCTGCAGACCTGAAGCTAATCCCTGCATTAATTAAACATCTTGGAACAGATAAAAACTACGAAATACTTAAAAAAATTCAATACTATCTTCAGGATAAAATTAATATAGAATTTTTAACAGCAGTTGAAGAAATCATTGTAGAAGATAATAAAGCTGTAGGAGTAAAGACAAACAAAGGGGATACTTTCTACGGCAAATATATAGCAGCAGCACCGGGAAGAGAAGGTTCTGAATGGTTTAAGGATGAGAGTGAAAGACTTGAACTTGGACTTAAAAACAATGCTGTAGATGTTGGGGTAAGAGTAGAAGTACCAGCAGTTGTAATGAAGGACATCACTGATGTAGTTTACGAATCAAAATTAATTTACTACACTAAGTCATTTGATGATAGAGTTAGAACTTTCTGTATGAACCCTTATGGAGAAGTAGTTATTGAAAACAACGATGGTATAAAAACCGTTAACGGCCATTCTTATGCAGACAAAAGAACAGATAAAACAAACTTTGCATTACTTGTATCAAAAGAATTTACAGAACCTTTTGATTCTCCTATAGCTTACGGAAAATATATAGCATCACTGGCAAATATGCTTGGAGAAGGAGTTCTTGTCCAGAGGTTAGGAGATTTATTAGATGGAAGAAGATCTACACATAAAAGATTAGAAAGAAGTCTTCTTCAACCATCTTTAAAGGATGCGACACCGGGAGATTTAAGTTTGGTTCTACCTTACAGATTTTTACAGGACATAGTTGAAATGCTTAAAGCTATGGATAAAGTGGCTCCGGGAGTTTATTCAAAACATACTCTTTTGTATGGAGTAGAAGTTAAATTTTATTCTTCGAGAGTAGATTTAAACAGTAAACTTGAAACAAAGGTTGAAAACTTATTTGCCGGAGGAGACGGAGCAGGAGTAACAAGAGGATTAGCTCAAGCTTCAGCTGCTGGAGTTGTAATGGCAAGAGAAATATTAAATAGGATAGATAGGAGATTATAATGTCAAATTTAGTAATATTAGGAGCTCAATGGGGAGATGAAGGAAAAGGCAAAATAACAGATTATTTAGCCAAAGAATCAGACATGGTAGTAAGATATCAGGGTGGTGATAATGCAGGTCATACAGTAGTACTTGATGATCAAAAATTCAAATTGCATCTGATACCTTCGGGAATTCTTTATAAAGATAAACCGTGTCTTATTGGAAATGGTGTTGTGGTAAACCCTAAATCTTTAATAGAAGAAATCAAATATCTGGAAGATTTAGGAGTAAGCTTAGATAATTTAAAAATATCCGATAGAGCTCATATTATTTTCCCATATCATGTAGAAATCGATAAACTTGAAGAAGAAGCAAGAGGTAAAAAGAAGATAGGTACAACAGTAAAAGGAATAGGACCTTGTTATAGAGATAAGGTTGAAAGAACCGGATTGAGAATATGTGACTTTGAATATTTAGAATCTTTTGAAGAAAAATTGAGATATAATATCAAAAGAAAAAACGATCTATTAACTAAATACTACGATTCTAATCCTCTTAATGAAGATGAAATTGTAAAAGAATATATTGGATATTTAGAAGAACTTAAAAAATACATAATAAATACTCAACCTATAATTAGAGAAGCAGTAGATGATAATAAAAAAGTTTTATTTGAGGGTGCCCAGGGAACATTTTTGGATATTGACTTTGGTACTTATCCTTATGTAACATCATCTCATCCTATTTCCGGAGGAATTCCTGTAGGAACAGGCGTTAGTCCTTACGACTTAAATAAATCCTTAGGAGTAGTTAAAGCCTATACTACAAGAGTAGGAAAAGGTCCTTTTCCAACAGAACTTTTTGATGAAGAGGGAGATTATATAAGAGAAAAAGGCTTTGAATACGGAACTACAACTGGTAGACCGAGAAGATGTGGATGGCTTGACACAGTAATGTTAAACTATTCAAAAGACATTAACGGATTATCATCAATGGCCATTACAAAACTTGATACATTATCCGGGTTAGATAAGATAAAAATATGTACCTCCTACGAATTAGAAGGGAAAAAAATAGATTTCTTTCCTTCAAGTCTAGAGACACTGGCAAAATGTAATCCTGTTTATATTGAAATGGATGGATGGTCTTTAGAAGAAGTAGAAAAAGCCGAAAAGTATGAAGAACTTCCTGAAAATTCAAAAAAGTATGTAGAAAAGATAGAAGAGCTAACCAACCTAAAAGCAGATATAGTTTCAGTAGGTCCTAAAAGAAGTGAAACATTTATTAGAGGAAAATTCTTTATTTAGTATTGACAAGCAAGTTTAACTATAGTATTATATTTAAGCATGTAAAAATGCTTAATTAAGACCCATTAGCTCAGTTGGTAGAGCATCTGACTTTTAATCAGGGTGTCCGGCGTTCGAATCGCCGATGGGTCACCAAAAAAAACAACCGCTGTAGGTCAGCGGTTGTTTTTTTTAGATTGAAAGTAGAATTATACTTAATTTTTATCAATGAAATTCCAAGTATGTATCTTTTTTAAATGTTTTATATAATACCAGCAAAGATAGCAAGGCTATTCCGGCTGCAACAACTCCAATTATAATCGGATATGTAATATCAACAGAAAGTCTTTTAGACAATATTCCGATAAAAGCCCAGACTACAACTAATGTGTAAAAAATGTCTTTATTTCTTATGGTGAAAATAATTCCTAGTAAAATAGCTACTACAAGTACCAATACTGTCCAGAAAGTTTCTGAAAGACCGAAGCCATTCCAGTTGAAGCTAACAAAAAATGCGCTAAAGTTGGCAATAGTTGCAACTGAAATCCAACCCAAGTAGATACTGAAAGGTATGTGAACGAGCATTTTAACCTTCTTATTATCTCGGCTATTTCCTATATCTAATCTTAGATAGATTATTATTAGTGAAATCAAAAGCAGGAGCATTATTATTAAGTTGATTGATATCATCAGATTGTGCCAAGTATAAATCCATATAGAATTCAAGAAATTAGATATAATAAACCAGTATCCAATCTTTTCGACAAAATGGGTTCTTTGATTTTTAAAACTTAAAATAAGTTGATAAACTACAAATATACCAAGCAATGTGTAGATTAAACCCCATATTGAAAAAGTAAATCCTGCAGGAGTAAATAAATTGATATAATTATCAGAAACATCTCCTGTAGTCAATCCATTTATTGGTAGTATATTTGCCAGAGCATTTACAGTTAAGACTAAAGCAAAGGTGAATAGATTTAAGATACTTAATGTTTTTGTTTTCATGAGTGACCTCCTTATAGAATATATATACCCTATAAAAACAAAAGTATTAAACTTCTATATTTTGCCAGGATCCTTTTTTAAATAGTAGAAGGAAGACAATACCTCTTATACCAAAATCAAGAACCATAGCGACCCACGCTCCAGGTAAACCGTAACCCATTTTAATAGCAAGAATGTAACCTAATCCTACCCTTACTACCCATGAGGTTAAACCTGTAGCAATAAGTACCGTCTTTGTATCTCCTGCTCCACGTAAAGCTCCTGCAAAAACCATAGCTATTGCTAAGAAAGGTTGAGCTATTGCAACAATTTTTAAGCATATTACTGCATATTTAGATATTTCAGGATCATCCGTAAAAATATTAATAAAAATTTCCGGGAAAAAGAAAAATACTACACCTAAGACAGACATCATGGAAACAGCCATATAAGCTGCAGTATAACCACCTTTTTTAGCATTGTCTTTATCTTCGGCACCTAAGTATTGTCCTACCAAAGTAGTTGCTGCAAGAGCAAAACCCCATCCAGGCATAAAAGATATAGACTCGGCGGTAATAGTTATCTTATGTGCTGCTATCATTACCGTACCTAATGAAGCTACAATTCTAAAAAAAGCAAGCTGAGCAGATCTAAATAATAGCTGTTCCCCTGCTGCAGGTAAACCTACTTTAAAAATTCTTCTTATTATTACCTTATTAATTTTAAAATTGCTAAAATCAAGATTGTATTCACCTTTTGGATTAAATAATATTCTAAGAATTAAAAAAGTAGCAATATATCTACCTACAGTTGTAGCAATACCAGCTCCAGTAACACCTAATCCAGCTCCAGGGATAAAAATACTAAAACTTTCATCTAATAGAGGTAGAGATAATGATACAGTTCTACTTTCAAAGATAAGTAAAAAGTTACCTATAATGTTCAAAACATTTGCAATACCGGTTACTATCATAGGAGTTCTCGTATCTCCGGAACCTCTTAAGGCTCCAGACATTATTAGAGTAATTATTAAACCTGGAAGACCCAACATTATTATTCTCATATATTTAGTAGCATATGGAACAACATCCGGCTCAGCCCCCATTAATACTACAATATTTTTAGATAAAAGTAATCCTACTAAAGAAAAAATTATCGATAATACTAAACTTAAAAAAAGAGATTGGAGTATGGTATCCTCTCCATCCTTATAATTTTTTGCACCTATAAATCTAGCCACCAGTGCTGTAGTACCTACACTTAGAGCAGCAAAAACTGCTATTAGTAGCATAACTGGGTTGTCGGTTAAACTAATTGCAGCAATAGCATAGCCACCTAAAGCTCCAACCATTGCAGTATCTGCAATACCAAGAAGAGTGTGCAGAAACATTTCCATAATAGAAGGAAGAGCTAATTTAAAAGTTATTCTATTCATACTTAATTGATTATTCTTTTCTAAATTTTCCATAATACCTCCATAGAATGTCATACTATGATTTTCTTACTATTTTTTTAATAAGTCAAGGCAAATATTAACATTTTGTTTGTAAAAACCATACAATTTATATATAATTAAGATAATAATTTCCGGGAGTGATAAAATGGATGCAATAAAAGCAGTAGATATAGAAATTGATAATTTTAAAAACAATAAATATCATAACATAGATTATGCTTTAAAGTATATAAAAAAAGCTATTGAAATATGCAAAGAGAATAATTTACAGGATAAGCTTCAGGAATGCAGGTATCATTATGCGGCGGGATTATTTGATAAAGGAAATTTAAAGGATAGTTTAAGTATAAACTTGGATATTAAAAAGATAATTGAAGATAGAGGAGAGAAGTATGTATCAAAAATACAGAACTATCTAACCTTAGGAATATATTATTATACGACTGGAAATTATGAAATATCGCTAGAATATTACTTAGAAGCACTTGAAGAGGCAGAAAAGAAAAATGATATGGATAGCACAGCAAAAATAAAAACAAATATAAGTGAAATATATAAAAAACTCAAGGATTTTAAGACCTCTAAAGAATATTTAGAGGAGATACTAATTTACGACAAAAAAATAAATCCACAAAGCTTAGGTGTCATTTATTCTAATTATGCTGAAATAATGACTGAGATAGGAGAGTTTAAATCTGGACTTGAGTTTGTAGAAAAATCAGATAAGATAAGTAAAAAAATAAAGGATAATATAGGTTTAGCTTATAATGAAATGATTAGAGGTAGAATATATAAAAATCAAGAAAAATATAAAGAAGCAGAGAAATCTTTTTTAAAAAGCATAGCTGTATTTAGAGAAGCTAAAGACGGGGTGTATATATTTGAAGCATATGACGATTATATTAAGCTTTTGGTTAAAAAAGATTATTTTGAGAAAGCAGAAGCTTTAATTGATGAAGCTTATGATACGTTAGATGGTAGAGATTCACTAATAACAGAACTTACCTTAGAAAAAAATAATGCTATGATTAATTATAAAAGGAAAAATTATAAAAAAACAGCAGATCATTATATGGCTTACGATAAAATATTCGATAAATACAATGAAAATATATTAAAAATGAGACTCATGGCTGTAAAAAGCAAATTTGACATAGTTAAATCCCAGAAAGAAAAGAACAGAATAGAAAAACACAATAAAGAATTAGAAGAAAAACGAGACGTGTTTGAAACAGCAACGGAAATAATAAGAGAGATAAATTCGTCTTTAAAATTAAAAGAAATTGTGGCTAAAATTCATGAACACTTAAAAGAAGCTATCCCGCTGGATGTATTCGGAATTGCTCTTTACGACAAAGACAGTCAAGAAATAAATTTTAAAGAATATGTAGAAGGTGATGTTATACATGGAGATAAAATACAACCAATAGATGTAAATAGCAGAAGACATTTTGCATCTTATGTAGTTAGGAACAACGAAGATATACACATAAAAACAATAGATGAGAAATCAAAATATGTTGATGAGATAGTTGTTGAACCTTTTAATAGAATTTCTGAAACAGTTATAATGAAAAGACTTATATTTGAAGGTGAAGTTATAGGGGTTTTAACAGTTCAAAGCTATAAAAAAGATATTTACGATAATAGACATACTTCAATTATAGATTTAATAACACCGTATCTTGCAATAGCTATAAATAATTCGATTAAATCTACTAATTTAGTTAAAGAAATCAATGAAAGACAAAAAACGGAAATAAAATTGAAAAAAGTTAATAAAATTCTTAGAAACCAATCAAATTCAGATAATTTAACTGGATTATATAACAGACATTACCTAAATAAGAAGATGGATAATCTTTTTATCCAAAATGATATTAAGAGTAAATTAATCAATTTAATAATGGTTGACATCGATTTTTTTAAAGAATACAATGATACTTACGGACATGTTCAAGGAGATAAAGCAATTAAAAGTATTGGTAGCAAAATTCAAGAAATATCTAGAAGATATGAAGTGAGAGCTTATAGATACGGCGGTGATGAATTTTTAATTACCGATCACAAATTAAACAAACAAGATTTAAAAAAATTAGGAAATGAAATTAACGAAGAAATTGAAAAGCTGAAATTAGAAAACCAAAAATCACCGCTAAGTGAATACATTACAGTATCTGTTGGAATAACCAGGGTAAAACTTGAAAAGAGTTGTAATCAAAATAAATTAATAAAAAAAGTAGATAATGCTTTATATGAGTCAAAAAGAATTGGAAGAAATAAAGTTATTTTCATATAAAAAAACCGATTCTTTAAAAAAATCGGTTTAATGGTGGGCGTAACAGGGCTCGAACCTATGACCCCCTGCTTGTAAGGCAG
>CAZNLP010000071.1:0-9671 GCA_964574015.1 uncultured Clostridia bacterium
TTTAAATATAATAAAGCTGTCAGAAACTCCTAAAAACAGCTCTATCGATGTTTTTTATAAATTTGTGCAAAGTGATGCATGGAGAAATGGTTTTTAGATATTTAAAATCCTAACATGGACTGCATAGCTAAACTAACAAGGGCTATACTTACCCAGCAACTGAATCCTATTATAATAAACTTACCTCCAGTTTTTATAAGTTTTGCTATATTAGTATTTAAACCTATTGAAACCATTGCCATAGTTATAAAAAATTTACCCGATTGTGTCAGCAATTTTGAGGTTTCTGAAGGAATACTTAAAACTGTATTAAATACTGCTGCTAAAAGAAAAAATAGTATAAACCAGGGAAATATTTTTAGTATATTTACATTACTATTTGACTTTTCTTTAATTGATCTATATGAGCCTAAAATTATTGTTATAGGTATGATTGCTAATGTCCTAGTTAGCTTAACTATAGTTGCATAGTTTAAAGCTACGTCGCTTCCTTCAGCAACAGACCATGTAGTAGCTGCTGCGACTACAGATGAAGTATCATTAATAGCCGTTCCTGCCCACATCCCAAACCCTATATCACTAAGACCTATTAGTCTTCCTAATACAGGAAAAAGAAAGGCTGCTATTACATTAAACAAAAATATGACCGAAATCGAAGTTGCTATTTCATCACAATCAGCATCTATTACAGGTGCAGTTGCAGCTATTGCAGAGCCACCGCATATAGATGATCCTACCCCTACTAAGATTGATGTTTTAACTGGAGCCTTCATAGCTTTATTTAAAACATATGAAACTATCAGTGCTACTGATATAGTTGCAATTATTATAAGTAAAGTTTGTGACCCTACCTCAAATATTTCGAAGAAATTCATGCCAAACCCAAGAAGTACTATTGCCAACTGAAGTATTTTTTTTGAAGTAAATTTTATTCCTACTTCAAAATTTGAATTTCTAGGAAATATTGCTATTACTAAACCAAATAGTATTGCTATTACAGGACCTCCTATTACCGGAACCTGTTTTCCTAAAAACCAGGCAGGCAAGGCTATTAAAAAACAAAAAAATATTCCTGAAAACTTATTATTTATTGATGAAAATTTGCTTCTATCCATAATGTCACCTCTCTTTATTAAAAAATAATAACATATCAAATTTTATATGTATATCATTTTATTTAGTTAGAATTTTTTTCAATAAACATATATAAAAAACTTTAATAACTCTAAATACAAAAAAGATGAATTGTTATAATATAATATTTAACAATTCATCTAAATTTTATTAAGATTTTATATATTTTTTGCTATTTCATTTCCTATTTCATCGGTTTTGTAAGTTTTTTCTCCTGACTTTGCAATATCTCCACTTCTTATTCCTTCTTTTAGGGCTTTTTTAACTGCTGTTTCAACTGCTTCCCCTTCATCTATCAATCCAAAGGTGTATTTTAACATCATTGCTGCTGATAAAATAGTAGCTATAGGATTTGCTGAGTTTTGACCGGCTAAGTCTGGAGCTGATCCGTGTATGGGTTCGTACATACCGAAGTTTCCATCTCCCAACGAAGCTGAAGGTAACATTCCTAAAGAACCAGTTATTATACTACCTTCATCGGATAATATGTCTCCAAACATATTTCCAGTCAGTATAACATCAAACTGTTTAGGATTTACCACAAGCTGCATAGCTCCATTGTCTACATACATATGGTTCAGATTTATATTGGGATAATTTTCTTTTACTTCCTTAACGGTTTTCCTCCAAAGTCTCGAAGAATCCAGTACATTAGATTTGTCTATACTGGTTACTTTTTTATTTCTCTTGCCTGCTATCTCAAAAGCTTTTTTTGCAATTCTTTCTACTTCGCATTTTCTATATTCCATTTTATCCCAGGAGTAGTCATCGCTGTAGCTTCTTTCTCCGAAGTATATCCCTCCAGTAAGTTCTCTCACTATAACTAGATCCAAACCTCCCTGCACTATTTCATCTTTCAAAGGACAGGCATCTTTTAGCTCATCAAACATTATGATAGGTCTAATATTTGCATAAAGTTCAAGTTCCTTTCTTAATCTCAATAAGGCTTTTTCCGGTCTTTCATCTCCTTTTAAGTCGTCCCATTTTGGGCCTCCAACAGCTCCTAAAAATACAGCATCACTTTTTTTGCAAACATTAAGAGTTTCTTCCGGCAGGCATTCTCCTACTTCGTCTATAGCAGCACCTCCTGCTAAGACTTCTGTAAAATTGAAATCTATTCTATATTTTTCGCCTATTTTTTTTAATATTTTTAGACCTTCATCAATTATTTCCGGTCCTATTCCATCTCCTTTAATTACTGCAATATTATAAGTCATTTTTATACTCCCTGCTCCAATTTACTTTTTACATATCCCACTAAACCCTCTTTTTCAATAATCTTTTTTATAAAATCAGGAAAAGCCTGAGCTTTGTACTCTTCATTTTTTGTTAAGTTTATAATTTGACCACTGTTAAAATCCACTTTAAGTTCGTCACCTTCATCTATTTTATCAGGTGCTTCTTCAGATTCTAAAATAGGAAGTCCTATATTGAAAGAGTTTCTGTAGAATATTCTTGCATAGCTTTTTGCAATAACACAGGAAATCCCAGCCTCTTTAATAGCTATAGGTGCATGTTCTCTTGAAGAACCGCAGCCAAAATTTTTTCCGGCAACTATTATATCTCCATCTTTTATTTTATCTGTAAAACTTTCATCTACATCTTGCATACAGTACTTAGCAAGTTCCTTGTAATCCGATGTATTTAGGTATCTTGCAGGTATTATCAAGTCAGTATCTATATCATTTCCAAATTTATATGCTTTTCCTTTAGTTTCCATCTAGTCTACCTCCTATATATTGTTTGGATCTTCAATTTTTCCTGCAATAGCTGAAGCTGCAGCAACAGCAGGACTCGCTAAATATACTTCTGATTTTTTATGACCCATTCTGCCTACAAAGTTTCTATTTGTAGTGGTCACTGCTTTTTCACCGGAAGCCAGTATTCCCATGTGTCCTCCTAAGCAAGGACCGCAGGTAGGAGTACTTAATACAGCTCCTGCATCGATAAATATTTCAGCTAATCCCTCTTTTATACATTGTTTATATATTTCTTGAGTTGCTGGTATTATTATAGTTCTAACGTCTTTGTCGACTTTCTTACCTTTAAGTATTTGACCGGCTATTCTCATATCTTCAATTCTTCCGTTTGTACAGGAACCTATAACTACCTGATCTATCTTAATATCTCCAACTTCTCCAATTTCTTTTGTGTTCTCAGGAGAGCTTGGAAAAGCTACTGTAGGATTTAGTTTGTCTAAATCTATCGATATTTCTTCATCATATTCTGCATCCTCATCTGCTTCAAAAATTTTCCAGTCTTTTATTTTTCTTTCTTTCATATATTCAATAGTATTTTCATCTACAGGAAATATCCCATTTTTACCACCTGCTTCTACCGCCATATTTGCAATAGTAAATTTATCATCCATATTTAGGTCTTTTAAACCTTCTCCTGTAAATTCAATAGACTTATATAATGCACCATCTACTCCTATTTTGCCTATTAGGTTAAGTATAATATCTTTTCCGCTAACATGGGGTTTTTTTCTACCTTTTATTTCTACTTTTATAGCTCCTGGAACCTTTATCCAGGTAGTGCCTAGTGCCATTCCTCCAGCCATATCCGTACTTCCTACTCCTGTGGAGAAGGCTCCTAAAGCTCCGTAGGTGCACGTGTGAGAATCTGCTCCTATTACCGTATCTCCGGCAACTACTAAGCCTTTTTCTGGAAGTAAAGCATGTTCTATTCCCATTTGCCCTACATCAAAAAAGTTCTTGATTTCCATTTTTTTGCAGAATTCTCTTGAAATTTTACTCTGTTCTGCAGATTTAATATCCTTATTTGGGGTAAAGTGATCTAAAACCACTACTATTTTTTCTTTATCATATACTTTTTTTGCTCCCATTTTCTTGAATTCTTTAATTGCAACTGGTGTAGTAATGTCGTTTCCTAAAACAATATCCAGTTCCATCTCAACAAATTCTCCAGCCTTAATTGATTCTTTACCGCTGTGATCTGCTATTATTTTTTGAGTCATCGTCATTCCCATGCTAAATAACCTCCACTTTTTTCATGTTTTTTGTATCTTCCTTTTTATTTAATGCATTTATGTATGCTTTTACACTTGCTTCTACTACATCTGTACTAAGTCCTCTACCCACATAAATACTTCCATTTTCTCTTAATTTAACAACTGCATCTCCTAAAGCATCTTTCCCTTCTGTTACAGAACTAAGGGAGTAGTCTTCCAATTTTAGTTTAGTTCCTGATATTTCTTCTATAGCATTAAAAGCAGCGTCTATAGGCCCATCTCCTATAGCTACTTTTTCGATTTCTTTTCCTTCTAAAAGAATTTTTACTGCTGCTGTAGAGGTGATACTATTTCCACTGTTGATTACAAATCTTACCAGATTGTATCTTTCTTCAGCTCCTGCAGTTTGTCTGGATATTATTGCGTCGATATCTCTATCAAACACTTCCTTCTTTTTATCAGCAACTTCTTTAAATCTTCTAAAGGCTTCGTTTATTTCTTCAGAAGTTAACTTGTATCCCATTGATTCAATCTTATCCTTAAAAGCATGTCTACCTGAGTGTTTACCTAATACAAGTTTGTTTTTGTTTAAGCCTATAGATTCAGGAGTCATAATTTCGTAAGTTTCTTTATTATTTAATACTCCATGCTGATGAATCCCTGCTTCGTGAGCAAAGGCATTTTCTCCTACAATTGCTTTGTTTGGCTGAACTTTAACTCCTGTAATTCGTGTAAGCAGTTGACTGCTTCTGTATAGCTGCTTAGTCTCAATATTAGTTGCTGCTCCAAAGACATCTTTTCTGGTTTCAAGAACCATAACTATTTCTTCTAAAGCTGCGTTTCCAGCCCTTTCTCCTATTCCGTTAACTGTACATTCTATTTGATTTGCTCCTGCTTTTATAGCTGCAATGGAGTTGGCAACTCCAAGTCCTAAGTCATTGTGGCAGTGAACAGATAAATTTACTTCTTTTAACTCAGGACATCTTTCTATTAAATTAGTTAATAGCTCGTAAAATTCATCGGGAGTTGTATATCCAACTGTATCGGGAATATTTATAGTTTTAGCTCCAGATTTAATTGCCGTCTTGACTATTTCTGCTAAAAATTCTATTTCCGTTCTTGTTGCATCTTCCGCTGAAAATTCAACATCATCACAGTAGCTTTTTGCATAGGTTACCATTTCTTCTACCTGCTTCAGCACTTCTTGAGGGGTCATTTTTAATTTATATTCCATATGAATCGGTGAGGTAGCAATAAAGGTATGAATTCTAGGATACTTTGCTTCAGATAGAGACTTCCATGCTTTATCTATGTCATCTTTATTAGCTCTTGCTAAACTTGCAACTGTGCAATTTTCAACTGCTTTAGAAATCTCTCTAATTGATTCTAAATCGCCTTCTGATGCTGCTGCAAAACCAGCTTCAATTACATCTACTTTTAAACTTTCAAGTTGTTTAGCCATCTGTATTTTTTCTTTTAAATTCATCGAACATCCCGGTGATTGTTCACCATCTCTTAAGGTTGTATCAAAAATTTTTATTATCTTTTCCATTTTATCCTCCTATTTTTATAAATAAAAAACCCGTCTCTAACATATAGTCAGAGACGGGATATATTTTCCCCGCGGTACCACTCTGGTTGTAATAAAATTACCACCTCATTTAGATTCTAACAAATCCTAGCTTTATAACGTCAGCACACGTGTTTCCTTACTATTCTTCTGGAAACCAGTTCGGGAGTGAGTTCATCTTTATGATAGTATCAATTTTCACCACCATTGACTCTCTGCAACTTATCTTATAAAGATTTTATTCTCCGTCAAAACTTTTTATTAATTGTTTTTTATATTAGCATGTTGTTACACCTCTGTCAATACTTTTTTACTATTTTGTAAAATTATTCATTGTACAGATAAATGTACAAATCCTCCAACCTATCAAAATCTTTGTAGTAATTTGTAAGATCTTCTTTTCTCCCACTGAAAGCAATCTTTTTGTCTTTCAAAAATATAATTTTATCACATATATCTTCCATTTCACTGATATAATGACTTGTAAAAACTATTGTTTTTTCTTCCCTATTTATTTTTTTAAGTAAATTTATTATACTATTTCTCGTTAATATATCTAATCCTGCTGTTGGCTCATCCATAATCAGTATCTCTGGGTTATTCATAAGTGCTGCTGCAATATCCAACTTTCTTTTCATACCCCCTGAGTACTGAGAAACTTTTTTAGATAAGTCCTTTTCAATGTTTAAATATTCACCAATTTCTGAAATTTTCTCTTTTTTATTTCCTTTTATACCCAACATATCAAAGTAGAAAGATAGGTTATCATATCCAGATAGACTTTCATAAAGAGCATTGTCCTGAGGAACAAATCCTAATATTTTATTAAAGGATTTTTTATCATTATAATATATATTTCCTTCTGATGGTTTTGTTAATCCCGTCATTAATGCTAATGTTGTAGACTTTCCAACTCCATTAGGTCCAATTATTCCCAATATTTTTCCTTTTTCTACTGAAAAACTTATATTGTCCAAAACTTTCTCTTTTTTATATGTTTTAGTAACATTTTTAAATTCAACTAGCAGCATTTTTAAACTCCTTATATTCAATAATTCCAAGACCGATTATTATTAATAGGATATATATTATTTCATCATATAGTATACTTAATATGTCTATATTGGTTCTCATAATAAAGCTTGTGATTATCCCTTTAATTCCAATTCCAGGTATAAGATTTCTTTCGATATCCAAGAAAGATATGAATTCTAAGTTAAACAGCACATCTCCAAATATCCATAGCACTAAAATATAGTAAGGTATCATAAGATACAGTTTTTCTGATTTTTTAAATATTTTCACAATTACTACTGTAATTAAAGTTGCAGAAAATGAAAACAATAAAGTATATAGAATAATCTTGAAACTGAAGCTTTTATTTATGATCAGATTTACTAAAGTAAGTTGTGTTGATAAAATTACAAATGTAGGAGCTACAGTTCCTATTACATTACCTGTAGAATTTATAAACCACTTTATTCCAGATAATTTTAATTTCTTAACTATACCTTTTTTATTGTTTTGAAATTCTATACTTTGTATTAATATCAAAATGTATGATAGTAGGAAGATAATTCCCAGTAAATATCTGTATAATATTATGTTATTATCATCTTGATATGCCTCTTCTCCTGAATCTACTTCTACTAAAGAAAATTCATATTTATAAGAATCAGAGTTGTTGAGCTCTTCGTAGTTATTCTCATACTTTTTTATGTATTCCTCTTCATCTACTAGATTTCCATAGTTAGATAATACGTAATTTATATTTCTGTATTTTGCTATATAAGAAAAATAGTGATGTACAAAAACATCTGAAAATGAACTTACATAATAATTGTCTTTTAGATATACGAGTTCTATTAGATCTTTATTTTTACCTTCTAATATGTTTTTTGAAAACCCATCCTTTATTAAAATCATTGCTGAGATTTTTTCTTTTTTAATTTCTTGAAGACCTTCTTCATATGGTATTTGGACTGTAGTAATACTTTCATCTCTTTTTATTTTTTCAATATAATCTTTAGAAAATTCGGATACATCTTCATCAATTATATTTACTATCATTTGTCCCAGTCCTTTTTTATTAATGTCTTCAGCCATCCATAATGTAAGTATAATCGGTATTATTAAAAATAATGCTATTATCACCTTGTTATTTAAATAAATTTTTATCCTCCATTTTATAACATTAAGCATTCAGCTCATCTCCCCTCTCAGATAAAAAGTAGAAAGCTAAGGCTAAAATAGCAGTAATTAGTAGTATTGAATAATCTGCGTTTTCATTAGATAACAGTAGAAATTCTTTTCCAAACCAGTAATTTATTGTGAATTTAGAGAGAAATTTTAATCTATAGGTCATTAAAACTATTGGAAATAAAGTTCCTCCAAATAAATTGCTAAATATTATAATTAGGCTACCTAATAGAATAAAATTTTCACTTTTTTTGATTAGACTGCTTATGAAAAACCACATGCCCAGCATAAAGAATACTATTAGATTTAAAAATATAATTTTTTCAATTTCAAAGGTTTTTGTTAAGTAGTAAAATATAGGTATAAAAACCAGCACAATCTGCAAGTTAATTAAAATCATGTAAGAGATAGTTTTCAAAATTTTTATTCTCCAACTTTTTATGCCAATGGTTTTAAGCTTGTCGTTTATTTTCTTTTCTTCCTTGTATTTATATATAAAAAATAGAGTTGTAAAACTCAGGATAAGTATCTCAATCATTATAATCAGGTAAGCTGGAGAAGAAGTGGAAGGAATATCTTCTAATTCATTTTTTAGCAGTCCCAACTTTCTATTAAAAACTTCTCCTATCATAATTAGAGATATATTATTATTTATTTTTTCAGTATACTGGTTTAAATTATTCAGTTCTTTTGTTGTATAGTAGGTAGATGATATGTGTTTTTGTACTTCTTCAATATATAGTGAAAAACTATCTGTCACTACATCTAAAGCATAAGAAGTTAATGGGTCGTTTTTATTATAAATAATTTCTATTGGTGTATTCTTCATGTTTATAAGATTACTTGTAAAGTTCACCGGGATTTTAAATATTCCATTGTATTCTTTATTTTTTATTTTTTCGATTTCCTTATTACCTTCTACTGTTTCAATATTAATCAGATTTGAAATGTCTTCATCTTTAAGGAGTTGTTCTACTAAATATCTGCTCGTAGAAGTGTCTTCTTCATCTATTAATCCTATCTTTATAATAGGTTTATCATCAACAAGGTCTTTAAAAGCAAAGTTGAATAGTACTACAACTAAAAGAGGTAGTACTATCAATACAGCAATATTTTTTGAATTAAATAAATTCTTTTTAAGCTCAAATACAATCAACTTTGCATTTTGCATAATCTGTTAATATACCCCAGCTTCTTCTGCTATCCTTTGAAGTAGAGGATTTGTTCCAACTTCCTGCATTAATTTACCATATATCTGCATCATAAGTGCCTGAGTTTCTTGATTTTCAGGATTATTAATAAGCGGACTTAAATCCTGTCCTTCTTCTTCTAAACTGGAGTAGTCTCTAAATTCCACATCTTCATTTATTGAATTTACTACTGCTTCCATGTTGAAATCTATTTGGGTTATGTCAACTCCATATTCGTCTTCAGGAATTTCCTCAGGATATAATGCAAGATCCATATTCCAATATCTCATCATACCATCTTTATCTATTCCCATTCTATTGATAGTTGTAAAGAATTGGTGTTCTTCTGCTTTTATTTTTTCAAGTTCTAAAATTGCATCTTCAATACCTTGAGAGTAGTTTGCTTCTATATCTTCTAATATATCTTCAAATTCTGCATATGGATTTTCTACTCCCGCTGTTTCAAACATTTCATCGTTGTATAAAGATTTCATGAAATCTATGTACTGTTTTGTTTTGACAATAACAAGGTTTTTCATAGCTTCATCATCTTTTGCCTCTGTAAATAAAGGTATTAGAAAATCTACAGCTTGTTTATCATTAA
>CAZNLP010000072.1:0-9432 GCA_964574015.1 uncultured Clostridia bacterium
AAACCAGCGGGCGTGAATTAGAAGGATTACGGCACTGTGGGTTTTAATTATTAAAGGGGGATAAAATGTACGATTTTCATATTCATTCTATATATTCAAATGATTGCAAATATGATCTTGAAGATATGGTTAAAAGTGCAGTTACAAGAAAAATCAAAATGATCTACTGTTGTGATCACTTTGATGTGCATAATGAGCCCCACAAAGATTTAATTTTTGATCCGAAGGAATATTGGAAAGAAATTAAAAGAATTAATAAAAAATACAAAGATATAGAGGTTTTAGCAGGAGTTGAACTTAATCTTGACTTAAGCTCGATTGTGAGAGTAGACAATGTCATAGATTTAAAAGAATTTGATATGATAATACTTTCCTTTCATAGAATAAACAATGTATTTCTCAATGATATTGATTACAAAGAAATAGAAATAGATAAAAATATTTATAGAGAGTATTATAAGCAAATATATGATGTAGTTAATAAATACAAAAATTACGACGTTTTAGGTCATTTAGATTATATTGATAGGTTTGGACCGGAATTAAAGTTTGCATATTATAAAGATATAGTAGCAGAGATACTCAAAATACTTATAAAGGATGATAAGGCACTTGAGATAAGTACATCTGGATTTAGTCATAGAGTGGCAAGGCAATATCCTAAAAAAGAAATTTTAACCATGTATAAAAAACTTGGAGGAGAAAATATAATTGTTGGTTCAGATGCCCACTATCCAGAACATGTAGGATTTAACTGTAAGAATACAATTAACTATCTTAAAAAAATAGGATTTAAAAGTATTTCTATTTATAGAAAAAGAGGTATACAGAAAATAAAACTATAGGTGAAGGTAAAACCATGGCTAATATATTATTGAAAATTTTAATACTATCAGTTATAGGCTCGGGAATAGGATATGTAACCAATGTTATTGCTATAAAACTTTTATTTAGACCTGTAAAACCTGTAAATATAATTTTTTTTGAAATACAGGGAGTTATTCCAAAGCGAAAACATGAAATTTCTAAAAGCATAGGAGATACTGTAGAAAATGAACTTTTAGATATTGAGGAAATTTTAGAGTCTTTTGTAACTGAAAGCAGGATTGAAGAATTACTAAATAAAATAAAAAAAGAAATTGAAAAAACTGTAATAAAAAAACTTTCAGACTATCCTTTACTATTAGGATTTAAAGGGACTATAATTAGCTATATAAACAGTATAATGGAGCAGGAAGGAACGGATTATGTTCATGAATTAATAAAAGATATAGCAAGTAAGGCTGAAGATGATATAGAGATAAGTAAAATTGTAGAAGATAAAATAAATTCTTTTGATTTATCAAAAGTTGAAGAAATAGTTTTTGATATTGCAAAGAAAGAGCTAAGGCATATAGAAATTTTAGGAGCCATTTTAGGATTTGCAATAGGAATAGTCCAGGGGATTATTGTTCATTTGTTTTAGAAAAGACTTGATATTGTTTTAAAATTAACATATACTATAAAAAAATAAATAATTGGATGATGTATGAGGAAGATAGGTCGACCGCATGCGGACAAAACTTTGGAGAGACTCGAAAGAGCACCGAAGGGGTAAGTCAACGATAAATTGATGAAACTCTCAGGTAAAAGGACAAAGATTAAATACAAAAAAAGACCGTGAGGTCTTTATTTTTTTAGGAGGGTATTATGCGATCTGTAGTTACTATAATAGGAAAAGATAAAGTTGGAATAATAGCTAAAGTATCTGAAGAACTTGCAAAAAACAATGTTAACATTTTAGACATTAATCAAACTGTTATGCAAGAGTATTTTACTATGATAATGCTGGTTGATATTTCAAAATGTAGTATTGAACTTGTAACTTTAAAGAAGAATTTGGAAAAAATAGGTGAAGAAATGGGACTTTCTATAAAACTTCAGAGAGAAGATATTTTTAAAAAAATGCACGAGATATAAAGGGAGGGAAAAATGATAAACAAGAGGAATATTATAGAAACAATAAATATGATTGAAGAACAGAATTTTGATATAAGAACTATAACTCTTGGTATTTCATTACTGGATTGCTCAGATACAAATGGAGAAAAATCCAGAATAAAAATTTATGATAAAATAATGAAATACGGAGAAAATTTGGTTGCTACTGTTGAAAAAGTAGAAAAAGAATACGGTATACCAATCATAAATAAAAGAATATCAGTAACCCCTATATCAATAATAGCAGGGAACTCTAATGATAAAAATTATGTTGAATATGCAAGGACATTGGATAGAGCAGCCGAAGAAGTCGGAGTTGATTTTATAGGAGGGTTTTCAGCTTTAGTTCACAAAGGGGAGACTAAAGGAGATAACATCCTTATAGATTCTATACCAAGAAGTTTAGCAGAAACAAATAAAGTATGTTCGTCAGTAAATTTGGCCAGCACAAAATCTGGAATTAATATGAATGCAGTTAAAAAAATAGGTAAAACCATAAAAGAAACGGCATTTTTAACGAAAGACTATGAAAGTATAGGTTGTGCAAAATTTGTAGCGTTTGCTAATGCAGTAGAAGACAATCCTTTTATGGCAGGGGCTTTTCACGGGGTAGGAGAAAGAGAAGTCTCTCTCAGTGTAGGAGTAAGCGGACCGGGAGTAATAAAACATGCCTTAGAACAGGTAAAGGGAGAAAGTTTTGATATCCTATCAGATACGATAAAAAAAACCGCTTTCAAAATAACCAGAGCTGGAGAATTGGTCGTCAAAGAAGTTTCGAAAAGAATGGACATACCTTTTGGTATAATGGATTTATCTTTGGCACCTACTCCTGAAATAGGTGATAGTGTAGCTGAAATATTAGAAGAGATGGGATTTGAGAGTTGTGGAGCTCCAGGAACTACTGCAGCACTGGCTATGCTAAATGATGCTGTAAAAAAAGGTGGTATAATGGCTTCCTCTCATGTAGGAGGTTTAAGTGGAGCCTTTATACCTGTTAGTGAAGACCAGGGAATGATAGATGCTGTAAATAGAGGATCAATGAATATAGAAAAACTTGAAGCTATGACCTGTGTTTGTTCCGTTGGTCTTGATATGATAGGAATACCTGGAGATACTTCAGAGGAAACAATATCCGGAATAATAGCAGATGAATGTGCAATAGGTGTAATTAATGGAAAATCTACGGCAGTAAGAGTAATTCCGGTTTGGGGCAAAGAAGTAGGTGATATAGCAGAATTTGGAGGGCTTTTAGGTAGAGCACCAATAATGAAAGTAAATAAATTTTCTAATAATAAATTTATTGAAAGAGGTGGAAGAATACCGGCTCCTGTACATAGTTTTAAAAATTAAAAAAATAAATCAAATCATATAAATGTGATTTGATTTATTTTTTGTTATGATATACATTAAAATTACGAATACCTTTTAGGAGCTAAATATGAATAAAACACCGTCTAAAAATTTTATATTTGTAGGTTTATTTTTCACATCCTTATCATCCATTTTTATTAAGCTTTCTGATTCACCCTCTATAATTATATCGGCATACAGAATGCTTTTCGCTTCATTATTATGGTTGGGACCGGTTTTATATAAAGATTTGAATGAATTTAAAAAAATAAGTATATCAGATATGCTCTGGTGTGTCTTAAGTGGTATTTTTTTAGCCCTTCATTTTGCTACTTGGATAGCTTCTTTAAGTATGACTACAGTAGCAAGCTCTACTGTTTTGGTCGCTCTAAGTCCTGTATTTGTTGCTCTTTTTAGCTACTTTGTATTAAAAGAAAGAATAAAAACCAGATCTGTAGTTGGGATAGGAGTTGCAATAGCAGGTTCTATAGTTATAGCTTTAGGAGATGCAAAGGTTGGTGGTCATGCATTAAAGGGAGATTTGCTTGCACTATCAGGAGCCGTATTTGTAGGAGGATATCTTCTTATTGGAGGAAAATTAAGAGCTTGGATGGGAGTAAGAGTTTATGTATTTATTGTTTACTCTATTGCGACCGTGGTTTTATTTCTTATTGCTATAGCTACAAATGTACCAATATATCCTTATCCAGCTGAAGAGATATTAATATTTTTTCTACTTGCATTTTTTTGTTCAATGTTAGGCCACAGTATTTATAATTGGATGCTTGAATATGTGTCTTCTACATTTGTTTCAGTCAGTACCTTAGGAGAACCAATATTTGCAACGATTTTAGCATTTATTATTTTCAATGAGATACCTAGTATTTTAACTATTATAGGAGGAGCAGGAGTAATAATAGGATTATACATTTATATCAAGTCGACAGGAAGAAAAAAACCTAAAATCAAAGGTGTAAAACATGAATAAATATATTAAAAATGCTTCAGTAATCTCAATAATTGCTGTAATAATACTCAACTTCTACTTTCTTAGAAGTTTGCTTGTTATGTATCCTTATAATAAATTGAATTATTTCAAGTCCTTTATAAAAGAAGAAAAAATTAATGTAGAGATACCTAAAGAAAAATCTTTGGATTGGTATCCCTTGATGAATTTTTACAGAGCAGAAAATTTTTCGGAATTTATAAATGAAGATGTAGATTTGGGAATTTATTATACTTTTGGGAAATTTGAAGGTAAACATTCTGATATTTTTAGAAAGGATTCGGAAACCTATTCAAGCTTTTATGGAGCTTATGTTTTAAAAAACAATGAAAATAATAAGTATTTAATAGATGATACAAAAAGTTTAATAGTTAAAGACATTATAGATATATTAGTTTATGATTATAAATATTTAGTTATAAGACCTCTAGGATATAAGAAAGAACTAAATGTTGAGTATAATATTTTGATAGAAACGAAGGAAGAAATATTCGCAGAATTAAAAATCAATGGTCTATCCCATAACTTTTCTGGATTTAATACTAATTATATACAGTACGGAACCAATGGAAAGTATGAATCAAATGAATTTAAAAAGATAAAGACTTACGGAAAATTTATTGTTGAAAAGCCTAAAAAAGATATATACATTATATATTACATAATAAACAATAATAAAGAAGTAGTAGAGAGGTGGGGAATAAAATGATATTTTTAGTTTTTGCATTAAAAATAGAAGCCGAACCTTTTATCAATAAACTTGAGTTGAAAAAAGTCCATAATATAAACAAGACAAGAATTTATAAAAGAGAAAATATAGTGGCTTTAATAACTGGGACAGGTCTTATAAATGCTGCAGCCAGCTTAAGTTATGGACTGTCTAAGTATTACAACAATAAGAATGATATTATTATAAATATAGGAATAGCCGGAGGACCTAAAGAATTAAAAATAGGTGACCCTGTATTAATTAATAAAATTATTGGAGTAGATGGAAATGAATTTTTCCCGGATATTTCAGAGCATCCTTTCAAAGAAGGGACACTAAAAACTGTATTGAAAACTGAAATAAAAAATGATAAAAATGATAATTATTTACAGGATTTAGAAGGAGAAGCCCTTTACTGTGTATCACAAAATTATGTTTATCAAAATAATATTCATCTAATAAAAATAGTATCGGATTTTAAAGATATAGATTATTTAAATAAAGTTAAAGTTGTAGATATATTAAATAAGAATAAAAAAGAAATAATCAACTATATAAATTATTTGAAAGATAAAAGCCTTGAATATAATAATAAAGAAAAAATTCTATCAGAAAAAGAAGCTGACTTAATTGAAGTTGTAGCTAATAATTTGAACTTATCAGTATATCTAAAAAATGAGTTTGTAAAAAAATCTATTGATTATAAAAACAGAAAAAATAATTTGATAAAATTATTAAAAAAATATGACAGTATAATTGTATCAAACAAACTGGATAGGGGTAAATATTACGATGAAATTAAATCAGAGCTGGAATTATACAAAAACTAATACGGTATATGTTGAAGAAGAGTTAGTAGATAATGAATATGTAAAGAAAATACTGAAAAAACTAAATAATCCTAAAATAATAAAAATTAAACATTATAAAGACATATTTAACAGAAAAAATCAGAGTATACCTTTTCAGAAGGACAATCAAAAACTGATACTGGCTAAAAATAAAGATAAAATCATATATGAGGGATCAAGAGTATGTAATGACTTTGGATATGAAAACTTTTACTATGTTGTAAATTCTATGAACTGCCCTTATGACTGTGAATACTGTTTTTTAAAAGGAATGTATCCAAGCAGCTATATATTAGTATATGTAAATTATGAAGAAATAATGAAGAAAGTAGAGGGCAAACTTAAAGAAAAAAGCTATTTAAGTATATCCTACGAAGGAGATTTATTAGCTTTGGAAAAAATTCATGGATTAAACGAAAAATGGATAAACTTTGCAAAAAACAATAAGAACATTACTATTGAATCTAGAACTAAAAGTGGAAATTTTAATTTGTTAAAAATCCATGAACCAACTGAAAATTTTATAATATCTTGGTCTCTATCTCCTCAAACAATAATAGATAACTACGAAAAGTATACGCCGGATTTAAATATTAGAATCAATAATATTAATAATGCAGTAAAAAATGGTTGGAATGTAAGGATATTCATAGAACCTGTATTAAGAATTAATAATGGGGTAAAAATATATAAAGAGTTCTTTTTAGATATAAAAGAAGAAATTAATATTAGTAAAAATAATATTAACATGGATTTTTTTAGAATAAATAGTGACTACTATAAAAAAATAAAAAATATATACAAGAAATCCGAGTTGTTTGCATATCCCTTTGAGAACAATAATGGGATGATGGAGTACAAAAAAAGTTACAAAGATATGATAAATAGGGAATTTCATAAAATATTTAGATAAACGACTTTATTGGTTGATATATATAAAAATTATGATATAATGATTAGATGACTTTTGCTAAACAAAAAAATTATTAAACTATAATATAAAGATAAAAATAGTCAAGGAGGAAGTAATGGCAAAGATAGTAAAAAAAGAGGAAAATACCGTAACAATCGAATTTGAGATAACTCCAGAAAAATTTGAAGAAGGAGTACAAGAGGCTTATTTAAAGAACAGAAAAAACATAAACATTGATGGATTTAGAAAAGGAAAGGCACCGAGAAAGATAATAGAATCCAGATACGGCAAAGGAGTTTTTTATGAAGATGCAATGGACATAGTAATTCCACCAGCATACGAAGAAGCTCTTGAAGAAACTAAACTTGAACCTATAGACCAACCTAATCTTGACATAAAAGAATTTGAAGAAGGCAAGAACATAGTTATAACGGCTGAAGTAGAAGTTAAACCGGAAGTTGAACTGGCAGACCCTAAAGAGGTCGAGGTTGTAGAAACAAAATCTGACGTTGATGATTCTTCAGTTGACAGTGCTTTAAAAGAAATTCAGGAAAAAAATGCCAGAATAATTAATGTGGAAGATAGACCCGTAAAAGAGGGAGATACTGTAACTATTGATTATAAAGGTTTTTTAGGAGATGAAGAGTTTGAAGGCGGTTCAGCTGAAAATCAATCTCTGGAAATTGGATCAAAGAAATTTATACCTGGCTTTGAGGAACAGTTAATAGGAAAAAATGCTGGGGAAGATGTGGAAGTTAATGTTACTTTTCCTGAAGATTACAATGCAGAAGAATTAGCTGGAAAAGATGCAACTTTTAAAGTTAAACTACATGAAGTAAAAGAAAAACAGCTTCCAGAATTAGATGATGAATTTGCTAAGGATGTAAGTGAATTTGATACTATAGATGAGCTAAAAAAAGACACAAAAGAAAATTTAGAAGAAAAAGCTAAGGATAGCGATAAAGTAACCAATCAAAATAATGCAATCCAAGAATATGTAGAAAAATGTAAAACTGTGGTTCCGGAAGTATTAGTTGATAAAGAGGTTGAAAATCAACTTAACAGTTTTAGACAGCAATTAGCACAGCAGGGTATCAAATTAGAAGATTACACAAAAATGCTTGGGCAAGAAATGGATGAATTAAAAGAAGGAATTAGACCTCAAGCAGAAACTAGTGCTAAAACAGAGCTAGTTATAGACGCATTGATTGAAAAACATGATTTTGAAGTAAAAGAAGAAGAAATAAACGAAGAACTTAAAAAATTAGCTAAATCTTACGGCATTGAAGAAGACAAACTTGATGACTTTATGGAAAAAATGAAAGATGATAGTGAAGAACACATAAAGAACTCAGTTCAAAGACGTAAAGCCGTTGAATATATAACTGAAAATGTTAAAATGGTAGAAAAGAAAGAAGATTCAGAAGAAGAAGAGAAACAAGAAGAGCAAGAAGACAATTAAGATAAATTATTTATATTAAAAACTAACGGAGGTGTTATTATGCCATTAGTACCATATGTCATAGAAAATACAGGAAGAGGAGAAAGATCCTACGATATATATTCAAGACTATTAAAAGAGAGAATAATATTTTTAGGAGAACAGATTAATGATACGACTGCAAGTCTATTAGTAGCTCAAATGCTATTTTTAGAAGCAGAAGATCCTGACAAAGATATTCAAATATATATCAACAGCCCTGGAGGGTCTATTACAGCGGGCTTTGCAATATACGATACTATGCAGTATATAAAGCCTGATGTATCAACAATATGCATAGGTATGGCAGCTAGCATGGGAGCTTTTTTGCTTGCAGCTGGAACAAAAGGAAAAAGATTTGCCCTACCAAATGCTGAAGTAATGATACATCAACCAATGGGAGGAGCTCAAGGACAAGCTGCTGATATTAAAATCCAAGCAGATAGAATTATAAAATTGAGAGAAGATTTAAATAGAATATTAAGTGAAAGAACCGGACAACCCATTGACGTAATAAGTAAAGATACCGATAGAGATCATTTTATGACAGCTAAACAAGCATTAGACTATGGGTTGATAGACGAGGTAATTAACTATAGAAAATAAAGGAGTTTTTAAATGTCAAAAGAAGAAAAGCACTTGAAATGTTCATTTTGTGGTAAAACACAAGATCAAGTTAGAAGATTAATCGCCGGACCAAATGTTTACATATGTAATGAGTGTGTAGACTTATGTAAGGAGATAATCGATGAAGAAACAGACTTTTTAGAAGAGTCGGAATTTAAAAAACTACCTAAACCAAAAGAGATTTTTGAATTTTTAGATAAATATGTTATAAAACAGGATTGGGCAAAAAAGTCTATGTCAGTAGCCGTTTATAATCACTATAAAAGAATCAACAGCTACAAAAAAACAGGCGATATAGAAATTCAAAAGAGTAATATACTGCTATTGGGACCAACAGGTAGTGGAAAAACATATTTAGCTCAAACCCTTGCAAGATTACTAAAAGTTCCTTTTGCTATAGCAGATGCTACATCTTTGACTGAAGCCGGTTATGTTGGAGAAGATGTTGAAAACATAATATTGAAACTTGTACAGGCAGCTGACTACGATATAGAAAAAGCTGAAAAAGGGATTATA
>CAZNLP010000073.1:0-9340 GCA_964574015.1 uncultured Clostridia bacterium
ATACAGTAGCATATAAAAGTTCAAGCGTGACCTTTCAAGAAGTACTTAGTCAGACGGTGGCATCAGCACAGCCTCCTACCAACTCAGGCACAGGTGGTACAAACCCATCTCAGGTTGGACTAGGAACGGCGATTGGATCCATAAGTACAAATCACGCAAATGGTAACATACAAACAACAGATAGCATAACAGACTTAGCCCTAGACGGTGGAGGATTTTTCGTAGTAAACGACGGGCTCTCCAACTCATTTACAAGAGCAGGAAACTTTTCGATAGATAGTGAAGGAAATCTTGTCACCGTAAATGGAGAAAAGGTAATGGGTTGGAATAAGGGTAATACGGAAGGAATAGACACAAGTATGCCTTTAGAATCTATAAGTTTATCATCTCTCACCATGAAGGCTAATACTACAAGTGAATTAAATTTCGAAGGAAACTTAGATAGCAAAATGGAAAATGGAGATTCTTTTGAGTATAACATGTCACTTTTTGATTCAATGGGAGAATCTCATTCAATTACTTTAACATTTACTAGGCAGGGAGATCCTACGGATGCTACAAAGTCAACGATATTTGATGTTTCAATAGGTAGTACAGATGAAAGTATAAATACTATTAATGGCAATGATTTTGAGACAAATCCTTTAGAAGATATTGGGACTATAACCTTTGATTCAGAAGGAAGAATAGATACAACTGCTACTGATGAGGGAGTTTCGATTAATGATATAACAGTAGTATTGAACAACGGAGCAAGTAACATAGAAATATTAGAAGATGATATAGATTTCAACGAAGATAAATTTACCCTATACTCTAACACTACTGTAGTGAACTCAACTCAGGATGGTTATGAAGCAGGAACTCTAATAGGTTTAGGAGTAGACCAGGAAGGTAAGATAATAGGAAACTTCTCAAATGGTAGAGACAACCACGTATCTACTATAGCAGTAGCATCCTTTATCAATCCTCAAGGACTAGAGAAAGTTGGAGGAAACCTATTTGCCACCTCATGGAACTCAGGAGACCCACAAGTTGGAGTAGCAGGCACAGGAGAAAGAGGATCTATAGCATCAAGTTCTCTCGAAATGTCAAATGTTGATTTATCAAGAGAATTTACAGAAATGATAACAGCCCAAAGAGGATTTCAAGCTAACTCAAAAATAATAACAACATCAGATGAAGTACTGCAGGAGCTTGTAAATCTTAAGAGATAATTAGGAGAAATATATGGTTAAACTAACTAAGCAAAATGGTGAAGAATTTTATCTGAATATTGAACTAATAGAAGTAATAAAAGAAGTACCCCATACAGTAATAATCACCACAAATGAAGATAAATACTTGGTTAAAGAATCTGCAGAAGAGATAATAAAAAGAATTATTGAATTCAGAAGAAAAATATACTACGACAAAGACATGGTTGTAAAAGGGGATTCTTAAAATGGATGTATCAAGTTTAACAGGTTTATTAGGAGTATTTATTATAGTAATAGTGGCAATTATCACAAAGGGCTCGGCTGGAGCTTTCTTAGATATTGCTTCAATACTTATAGTATTAGGAGGTACAACAGCTGCAGTGCTGACCTCCTATCCTATTGATAAACTAAAAAACACAGTAAATATAATGAGAAAAGCTTTTAAAGATGACTCTTATGAAGTAAAAAAAACTATAAGCCAATTAAGTCAATTATCATACATAGCTAAAAGAGATGGTCTTTTAGCTATGGAAAAGATGGTAGATGAAATAGAAGATGAATTCATGAAAAAAGGAATACTCCTAATAGTTGATGGATCTGAGCCTAAAATGATAGAAAGAATACTCAGCTTAGAACTTGAAAACATGGTAGATAGACACAGAGAGGGAGAAGGAGTCCTTAAATCTTTTGGTAAATTTTCTCCCGCATTTGGAATGATAGGTACTTTGATAGGACTTATCCTTATGCTTAAAAACTTAGACGATGTAGCTTCATTAGGTCCTAGCATGGGTGTTGCTCTAATTACAACTTTTTACGGCACACTTTTAGCTAACGGAGTATTTATACCTTTAGCAGGAAAACTTAGATTTAAAAGCGACCAGGAAGTTAAATACAGAACTATGGTTATAGAAGGGATTTTATCAGTACAGGCTGGAGAAACTCCTTTAATGATAGAAGAAAAACTCAAAACCTTCATTGAACAGGGTAAAAGAGATGAAGAGTTGGAAGAACCAGAAGAAGAAAGCGAAGAAGAGGATGATATAGATGGGGTTCAACAACAGGAAGCATAACGATACTGAAGAAGATAGTTCAGAAGATTGGCTAACCACCTATAGTGACTTAGTAACTTTACTACTGGCATTCTTCGTACTTTTGTTTTCTTTTTCAGAAGTAGATGCAAAAAAATGGGACGAACTAGTAAAATCTTTTACAGGAGATTTCATTGTGACAGAAAGTTCTACTACTGATTCCTTTATGGATGATAATACAAGCATACTTGAACAAAATAACATAGATGTTAGAGAGCAGCTTATGGAAATAAGACAGCAGGAAGAAAAGAAAGAAGCAGAAGAATCTGAAGAAGACTTAGAGGAAGAAAGTTCAGAAGAGGAGATTGAAGAAGAATCTCCAGAAGAGGAACTTGAAGAAGAAGTTCAAGAAGAGGATATAGAAGAAGAAAATGAAGTAGAAGCTCCCTTAGAAGAAGCATTAGGGGAAGAAGGAAATGAATTCGACCAAGAAGTTATAGATGAACAATTCGAACAGCTTTACGGTGAACTAACTCAATACAATGATTTAGAAGGTTTAGAACTAGAAATAGCAAGGACCGAATCGGAAATCAGAATAAGGCTATCAAATAACTTACTTTTTTCTCCAGAAGAAGCAGATATATATGAAAATTCAACTGAGACATTAAGAGAAATAGTAAATATAATAAAAAGCTATGATGAAACTCTAAATATGATAGTTATGGAAGGAAACACTGATAGTCTTCCAATAACCACTGGAAGATACAGAGATAATTTTGAGCTTTCCATTGAAAGAGCATTAAATGTTTTATACTTTTTCAGATATGAAGGAGATTTTCAACCTAACAAACTGGTACCTATGGGGTACGGTGAATACAATCCTGTAGCTACAAATGAAACACAAGAAGGAAGAGCAAAAAACAGAAGAACAGATATACTACTTATAAAAAATACAAATGATAGTTAACAATATAATCAAGGAGCATATTTATGAATAAAAAAGCACTTCTAATATTACTAATAATAATGATGGCTATAATAATATTTTTCGCAGGAACAATAGTAGTAGTACTTACCGATATTTTTGATGGTAATGATACAAATGTAGCCGAAGGAGAAGAAATTGAGAGCTATAAATATCAAATGAATCAGGCCATTATAACAAATATAAAAAATTCGGATAACTACGTTAAATGTAGACTTACTTTTAAGCTCGACAATGAAGAGGATCAACTTGAATTTGAAGAGAAAGCTTATATAGTAAACGATATAATATTAGAAGTACTAAGAAGTTATACAGCTGACGAGTATAGATTACCTGATATTAAAGATAGGATAGCAACTTCGATAGAAGAAGAAATTGTTAAAAACTTAGAGCTTAAAAGCAGTATTAAAAGTATTTACTTTGAAGAGTTGATAACTCAGTAGCAGGAGGTAAGATGGAAGAAAAAAATAAAATCAGAAAAATAGAATTTGAACAAATGGAAGATAGTAATAGCAAGGGTAATTCTCAAAAAATAGATTTTCTTTCAAATATAGAATTAGAACTAAAGGTAGAACTTGCAAGAACTATAAAAACTACAAAAGACATACTAACATTGGAAGAAGGTAGCCTAATCAAGCTGGACAAAATAGCTGGAGAAAATGTAGATATACTCTTCAATGATAGAAAAATTGCTAAAGGAGAGGTAGTTCTTGTAGACGAAGCCTACGGCATAAGAATTACAACCTTTAAAGATAAGAAGTAGCACTGGAGGAATATATGGATTCAATGGCACAGGCTGCATTGGGAATAGTAGTATTTGTTGCAATATTAATAGGAATAGGATGGATATATAAAAAATTAGCCTTATCCTCAAAACTTTCAATAAAAAACAGCAGATACATTAAATCTCTTGATAGACTTATAATATCCAACGATAAATGGATAGAAATTATACAAGTTGGAGATGAAACTATACTCATAGGAGTTACAAATGATAAAATCACAAAGATAAAAGAAATAGATGGGGATAATTTAAATGAATTTCAAGAAGAAAAAGAAGGAAAAGACTTCAGTCAATTTTTTAAAAAATACTACAAAAATACAGATTAGAAATCTAATATTAATTTTTTTCTTCATTATTATAATACAATCTTTATTTACTTCAAACTTAGTTGAAGCATCTGTAGTAGAAGACTTTATTGAAAATGAAGAAAATACTTCTGATGTAATAAGATTAGTAGTAGTATTAACACTTTTGACTTTTATTCCCGCAATTATAATGACCGTAACTACTTTTCCCAGGATTATTATAGTTCTTTCTTTTACAAGAAACGCAATGGGAACTCAGCAGATGCCTCCAAACCAGGTACTTATAGGGATAGCATTAATATTAACCTTTTTTATAATGGCACCAACCTTTACTGTAATAGCGGATCAGGCCTACCAACCCTACATGGATGGAGATATAGGAACGGAAGAAGCATACGATAGAGCTATCACACCCCTAAAAGAATTCATGTTCGGCCAGGCAAGAACTGAACCAAACAGCATAAACTTTTTTATGGAACTCTATGGGATGGAAGAAAATCCTGAATCTCTAGAAGATATGCCTACAGTAGTAGTAATGATGTCCTTTATCACCAGCGAGCTTAAAAAAGCATTTATCATGGGATTTATATTATACGTTCCATTTATAGTAGTGGACATGATTGTAGCAAGTGTGCTTATGTCAATGGGAATGATGATGATTCCACCGATAACTATCTCACTGCCTTTTAAAATATTATTATTTGTTTTAGTTGACGGGTGGACCCTTCTATTTGAAACATTAGTAAGAAGTTTTGGAGTCTAATATGGAAGTACAAGATGTAGTATTAATAATGAAAGATGGAGTAATGACTATACTGGCAATATCTGCACCTATGATTATAGGAGCACTAGTTATAGGTTTTATTGTAGCTTTATTTCAGGCTACCACTCAAATTAATGAGCCAACAATGGCCTTTGTACCGAAGATTATAGTTGTTTTTTTAGCCCTAGTATTTTTTGGCTCCTGGATACTTACTAGAATTACTCAATTTACACTACAGCTCTACGAAAATATTCTAAGGATGATAGTGTAAGAAGGAGATGATTAAAATTTTAAGAAGATTAAAAGACAGTATTATAGCTGGACTTATAATAAGTATTATAGTTATCATTGTTGTACCAATGAGTACAGCTATATTAGACTTTTTATTAATTATAAATATAACCTTCTCTTTAGTGCTTTTGTTATCAGCGCTATATGTAGATTCACCTCTTGAACTATCTTCATTTCCTTCATTATTATTAGTAGCTACACTATTTAGACTATCATTAAATATATCTTCCACTAGATTAATATTAGGAAACGGTGGAAATGCAGGAAATGTAATTAAAACCTTCGGAAGTTTTGTTATAGGAAGTAACCCTATAGTAGGTTTAATAATATTTCTAATAATAATAATAATTCAATTTATAGTAATAACAAAGGGTGCTGAAAGAGTATCGGAAGTAGCAGCGAGATTTACCTTAGATGCTATGCCTGGAAAGCAGATGGCAATAGATGCCGACTTAAATGCCGGGTTAATCAACGAAAAACAGGCAAAAGAAAGAAGAGATGAAATTCAGAGAAGTGCAGACTTTTACGGAGCTATGGACGGAGCCAGTAAATTTGTAAAAGGAGATGCAATAGCAGGAATTATAATCACTCTTATAAACCTTATAGGTGGAATTGTTATAGGACTTGTAATATCGGGACAGGAGTTTTCTGAAGTTGTAAATATATATACTCTAGCTACCGTAGGAGATGGATTAGTATCTCAAATACCTGCTCTTTTAATATCTACAGCAGCAGGTATAGTACTTACAAGATCCGGTTCGAAGCTTAATTTAAATACAGAAATAATAAAGCAGCTTTTTTCAAGATACAACGTTATGCTAATTACAGGTATTTCTTTATTAGGGCTTACATTTGTACCAGGGTTACCAAAAATACCTCTATTTTCAATTGGTTCAGCTCTGCTTATATTTGGATATAGAATATACTCTACTTTGCAGGTAGAAGAAGAACAGGAGCAGGAAAGTAAAATACAAAAAGCTAAGAAGCAAGAAGAAGATTACGAAATTACAGACTATATATTCACAGATCCTATAGTAATAGAATTTGGATATAATCTGGTATCCTTTGTTGACAGACAAAAAGGCGGCAAACTTTTAGACAGATTGGTAATGATAAGACGTCAAATAGCAATGGAAATGGGTGTCATAGTTCCTAAAATAAGAGTAAAGGACAGCCCAAATCTTATGCCTAATGAATATATAATAAATATAAAAGGCAATAAGATAGCAGAAGGTGAAGTATTAAGCGACTACTATCTGGCTATGAATCCTGAAGATACAGAAGAAAAACTTGAGGGCATAGAAACAAGAGAGCCTGCATTCGGAATGCCTGCTTACTGGATAGAAGAATCAGAAGTGGATAAAGCAGAAATGAAGGGATTCACGGTAATAGACCCTATATCAGTTATAGCAACACATATATCAGAAATCATAAAAGGCAACAGCCACGAACTTTTAGGTAGAGAAGAAGTTAAAGACTTAGTAGACACGCTAAAAGATAAGTATCCAGCCTTAGTGGAAGATGTGGTACCTGAGATAATATCTATGGGGGCACTGCAGAAAGTACTTAAAAATCTTTTAGAAGAAGGACTAAAAATAAAAAGTCTACCTACGATACTAGAAATACTAGGAGACTATGGAAAGACTGTCCCAGAGGTAGATGAACTGACGGAGTATGTAAGGCAGGGACTAAAGAAAGAAATATCAGCAAAATATGCCTATGAAAACAGACTAGAAGTACTTATGATTTCTCCAAACTTAGAGCAGAGAATCTCCCAGACAGTAACAAATAGTGGAGAGAATCCTGAAAACACATTAAAACCGCAGGAGATACAAAAATTTACAGAAAATACTATTAAAGAATACAATCAATCCATAGAAGAAGGAAGCAACCCTGTACTTGTTACAACACCAGTACTGAGAAGACATATTAGAAACCTAATAAAACAGAACGGAAAAGATTTAGATGTAATGTCCGTTTCAGAAATAGATAGCAAATACGATATAAAAGTTGTAGGGAGTATAAGCATCTGAGAGAGGGATTAGATGGAAGAAAAAATAATTTGGGAAAAATACAAAAAGACAAATAAAAGAGAATATAGAAACAAAATTGTAGAAATATATCTACCTCTTGTAAGAAAGATAGTATATATGATGATTGGAGGACACTATTTAAAGGAAGAATTCTACAGCGTAGGAGTTATAGGACTGATAGATGCAGTTGATAAATTTGATTTATCAAAAAACGTACAATTCGAAACTTATGCATCTATTAGAATTAGAGGTTCTATCAAAGACTTCATGAGAAAACAGGACTGGGTTTCAAGAAATATCAGAGAAAAAGAAAAATTGATTCTGGATAAGAAAAAAGAACTTCGAAAAGAATTAGACAGAGAACCAGAAGATGCAGAAATAGCAAGATCAGCCCACCTATCCTTAAATGAATATGCAAAAATAACAAAATACATAGAAAACTCCAACATGGCATCTTTCGAAAATGCAGTAAGCAAAGGATTAAGAACCATGGATAAAGGTTCAGATGAATACAACCCAGAAAAAGTACTGGAAAAAAAGGAAATGGAAAAGATTCTTGCAGAAGAGATAAGCAAATTAAATAAAAGAAAACAGCAGATTATAGCGCTATATTATAAGGAAGAATTAAATTTAAAAGAAATAGGAGAAGTGTTGGATATATCAGAATCCAGGGTTTCTCAAATAATGAAGGAAATAAACGAAGAACTTAGAATAAATATAGAAACGGTAATTGGATAGAGGTGAAGAAATGGATAGTGGAATAAAAATATTAGGAAGTTCAATGCAGTACCTTAAAGAAAAATTAGATACGGCTTCAAACAATGTATCAAACACTGATACACCAGGCTACAAAAAAGATACGGTAATAGGAAGATCCTTCGGCACGGTACTATCCGATGCTTTAGAGTCAAGAATTACTAAAGGATACAACCTGGGACAGTTTTATAACAAGCCGGGAGTCTATGTAGATGAAGTATTTACCGATTTTATTCAAGGTGCTATGGAGCAGACGGAGGACCCATGGGATGTAGCTATACAGGGAGATGGATTCTTTACTATAGATACGGAAATCGGTCCGTTATATAAAAGAAGTATGTCTATGAGAAAGGATACAGCAGGTTTTTTGGTTACAGACACAGGAGATAGAGTAGTAGGACAAAACGGACATATATTTATAGGAGACAACGACTTTCATATAGAAGAAAATGGAACAATTAGGGTAGATGGACAGATTGTAGACAGACTTAATGTAGTAGATTTTGGAAACAGAGAAGGGATGCAGAAAGCTGAAAACGGAGCTTTTACAGGCGGTGGAGGCATTGTAGAGGCTACAGGTGCTGTAATGCAGGGATTCTTGGAATCTTCAAATGTAGAACTATCTGAAGAAATGACAAACCTTATAGAAATATCAAACAAATTCACAACAAATCAAAAGCTGATACAGATGCTTGACGGTATAAACAATATATCATCAAATAGATTAGGAAAGGTATAGGTGAGATAGATGATACAGGGATTTTATACAGCTAAAACAGCATTAACCTTTAGACAGATGGGTATGGATGTAATATCCAACAACTTTGCAAATATTAACACAGAAGGATACAAAAAAGACCAAGCAGTCTTTGAAGATGCCCTTTACAACCTATCTCAGAAACAGTATCCTGGAGGAGATAGAACATACTATACTACAGGATCTGGTACCTTTATAAGCAGTATAGGAAAAGATTTCGCCCAAGGAAGTCTTAAAGAAACAGGAAATTCCTTAGATTTAGCATTAGATGGCCCAGGATTTATAGCAGTAAAAGATGACTTTGACAACCTTTTTTATACAAGAGGTGGAAGTTTTAAGCTTACTCCTTCCCAAGAAGAAGGCATCAAAAACATTACTAACGATCAAGGATATTATTTAATTGATTCTAATGAAGAAAAAATTAAAGTTTCTGCAGAAA
>CAZNLP010000074.1:0-9193 GCA_964574015.1 uncultured Clostridia bacterium
TTTGAATCCTAGCTTTATATCGTAAGCACCCGTCCTCTTCTACTATATTTCAAATTGGAAGCTCAGGAGTGATCATTATATATTCCTTCGGCACTGATTCACACCAACCATCAGCTCTCTTTAACCGGCTTAAGAATATTTTTCTCTCCCTCACAGCTCAATATTTATAACTTATTTAGAATTATACATCCTTCGAAGACATCTGTCAACGATTTTTTAGAGATTCATTAATTTTTTCTGAGTAAACTGATAGTGATATTAAATCTATAAAAAAAAGGTCCACCAATTTCTAACTATCATTAGAAAAATAAAAGTTGCTAGTTAATCGAGTTTAATATTACAATCTTTCCTAAATATTTTCCATATTATTTTAGTCTAAGTTTGTCAAATTTCCCAAAATCTTCTGTCATTTTTGAGTATGCCTTCCCTCCATATAAGAAGTTGTATATTTCGTCTGCTTTTTCTTCTGGTTCTAAGTCTGTAAAACTTTCAGGGTATACGCTTTTACCTATAAAATATGCATTCGCAATAGCCGTTCCTATATTTGTATTATAGTAGTTGAAGGGTAACTGCATATATATTTCTCCATTTTTAAATGCATCTATATTCTTGTAAAAGTTCTTATTGTTTAAATATTCCTCTAAAACCAGATCTTTTCCTGCCATATCTATTATAATCTTCTCAGGATTCCACTCGATCAACTTTTCTTTATCTATCATTATAGAACCTGATTTTCCTAATTCATCGACAATATTGTACCCATTTACTACATCCAGTATAGCGTAACTACCTGCAGTACTTTCTATACCGTGAATTCCTTTATAGCTCAATGCCCCTACATATACCTTAGGTTTTTTATTAACCTCTTTTGTTCTATTATTTAAATCTTTTTCAGTGCTTTTTATGAATTCTATTACCTCTTCACTGCGATCAGTATTATTCATTACTCTTCCTATAATGTCTAAAGATTTATAAATATTTTCATCATATGGAGGTTCAATCCCATAACTTAATGCAACCACCGGTATGTTTGTTCTGCTTTCCAACATGTCTACAGCCGAAACATCTGTTGTATACATAGAAAATACCAGATCGGGTTTCATCTCTATTAACTTCTCGAGATCAGGTTGGTTATTTGGCCCCCCTAAACCTATTACTTCTAATTCTTGTAATTCAGGATTCGCAATATTGTAAGGTCTTCCTGTATTATTATCTATCTCTATCTGCTCTATACCGATAAGTTTATCTGTATCTCCAACCATTGTATATAGTCTCAATGCACCAGGACCAATTGCAATAACTCTTTCAACCTTTGATTTCACTTCTACTTTTCTTCCTAAAACATCTTTTATTTGAATTCTATCTCCTATGACTTCTGCATTTTGGGTGCACCCTGTAACAAATAAAATTATTAACAAAATAATTACGAAACATTTTTTCATATTTAATCCTTTCTATATCGGTACTACAGTTAGATTATTTTTCACCTTTTCAACACTTACATCCACTGAATACACTTCTTTAATATTTTTAGAATTTATAACTTCTATTCCACCTAAATCAAATATATTTCCATCTTTTAATAAGATGTAGCTGTCTGCAAACCTTAAGGCCATATTCAAATCATGTATTGTTACTACTGCTGAAATATTATTTTTTTTAACGACGTTTCTTATAATATCTACTACTTCAAGTTGATTTTTTAAATCCAAATTACTAGTAGGTTCATCAAACATTAAGACATCAGGTTCTTGTGCTAAAGCTCTTGCTATTACCACTTTTTGATATTCACCACCACTTAATTCATCAGTATATCTCAATGCATATTTTTGTAAATTCATCATCTTTATAACCTTGTCTACTATTTTTATATCTTTTTCTGTAGCATCCCATTTGATATAAGGTCTTCTTCCTATTAGCACTGAATCAAATACTGTTGTTCTTACATTTTTATTTTGTTGTGAAACATACCCTACCTTTTGAGCAAGTTTAGTCTGACTTATGTTTTTGATATCTTCTCTATCAAATTCTATTTTTCCTACCTTAAGTTTTAATATTCTGTTTATACATTTAAGTAAAGTAGATTTACCCGCACCGTTAGTTCCTAAAATAGCAAGACATTCTCCTCTGTTTAATGAAAAAGATATATCTTTTAAAACTTCATTACCTGGATAGTCAAAGCTTACTCCTTGTACTGACATAATCATGTTAAATTCCTCCTTTTCAATAATAAGTATAAAAATAAGGGTGCACCCAACAAGGAAGTAATAGCTCCAACTGGTAATATAATTGGAGAAATTATTGTCCTTGCTACTGTATCTGCCAAAAGCAATATAAAAGAACCCATAATAGCAGACATAGGTATCAAAAATCTGTGATCACCGTCAATTATTCTCCTGACTATATGAGGAGATATCAAGCCTACAAATCCTATTATACCTAAAAACGATACCGTTACTGCCGTTATTATAGAAGATAAAATCATACCGGTTAAAATAGTTTTATCAACATCTACCCCTAAACTTTTTGCAGTTTCTCTTCCATTTTCTATGGCGTTATAGTCCCATCTTTTATAAATAAAGTATACGCTTGATAAAACTACTATAGCCATCATAATATATACTTCTTTCCATAGAATTCGCCCTAAATCTCCAAAAGACCAAAAAACTGCTGCTGCAACTTCAACATCCTCTGCAAAGTATTGTATAAGTATAGTCCCCGCTGAAAAAAGAGAACCTAATGCCACACCTGCTAATATAATAGACTCTGAGGAAAAATTTCTTAATTTTGATAAACTAAGTATTATCATCATTGCTGTTATTGATGTTATAAATGCTATAATTGCTACAGAGTAAGGATTATTAATTAGAACTGAATTACTTGTCGAACTGTTTATCTCTCCTGCTCCTAAAACTATAATTGCTAAGTTAGCTCCAAAGACTGCTGCATTGCTAATTCCTAATGTAGCCGGTGAAGCCATAGGGTTTTTAAGATTATTCTGCATTACACATCCTGATATCGATAGTCCTGCCCCGGCAACTATTGCTCCTATAATCCTCGGCAACCTTATATTCCAAACTACAGCAATACTAGAAGAGTCGCCAATTTTTACGAAACTTAATAATATTTCCTTAATACCTATCTTTGCTGAACCAGACTTAATTGCTACAATAGACAAAACAAAAATCATAATTATTAGTATCGCGATAATATTTATTTTTCTTTTTTTATATTTTTTATATTTTTTTAATTCTAAATGTTTACTTAGATTCGAATTATCTTTCATTTTATTTAGACCCTCTATTTACCATCCTCTTGAGTATTCTTCATAGCAATCTAGACATAATTTTTTATTATCACTTAATCTTATTTTGTGTTCTGGAGCTCCTTCAGAACATTTATCACACACTATAGTTTCAAATATTTTAGCTTTCTTTGGTATTGTATAGTGTGGTTTTTTAATATCATAAATTTCTTCATAAGGTGCTTCTAATATGAATTTTTTTCTTTCCTCTCTGCTCATTTCAGATTTTTTTTCTATTCTTTTTAATACGAGTCTTATACTTTCTCCTGTTTTTCTATTAAAAAAGGAAAAACCCATCTTTCCTGTATCTCTGTAGATTAAGTTTCCTTTTCCTAGTGTACATCCAGTCATATACTGTACTGCATCCACACCACATGCCTCATTCTCTGTAATACAAACAGCATCTTCATCTTCCAAACTTCTAATATTTATTTTTTCATCAGCTATTTCAGCTGCCCTAAATCCTAGAGCCAACCCTGGGCATTCATGGCCATGAAACTTAACGCATTCTTCCCATAAATTTTTATCCATTGAAATCCTCCTCTTTAATTCAACTATGATTTTTCAATTCTACATTCGTTTTTAATTCTTTTTATTTTTAAAATATTAGCTATAAATATTTTGATAATTATTCATCCTTGAATTTTGGATTTCTTTTTTCCATAAAAGAGGTTATTCCTTCTTTAAAGTCATATGTCCCGCTACAATAAATTGATTGAGCTTGTTCAAATAACAATCCTGCTTCTACACTATTGTCCGCAGCTATGTTAATACCATTTTTAGCAAATCTGACTGATGACGGTGGATAACCTGACAATTTTTTTGCTAGCTTCATTACGGACTCATCTAAAGACTCATTTTCAACAAGGTATTCGACTAGTCCAATTCTATAGGCTTCTTTTGCATCAATCTTATCACAAGCCATTATTAGTCTCTTAGCCTGTCCTATACCAATAAGCTTTGTAATCCTAGTTGTACCTCCCATATCAGGTGACAACCCTAATTCTACTTCTGGTAATGAGAATGATGCACTTTTAGCAGCTATTCTCAAATCCACACTTGAAATTAGTTCAACTGCTGACCCAATGCAATATCCATTTATTCCTGCAATTACCGGTATGGATAATTTTTGCCAAAAACTATATAATCCTTGAAGCCATTGTAGATTATTCTTCATAAACCTACTACTTGCTTTAGAAAGATACTTAAGATCAATTCCAGCTGAAAAGTTTTTCCCATCAGCTAAAATAATAACTACTCTCAGTCCCTTCTCCAACTCAATCTTTTGTTGGATTTTTTCTAATTCTTGGAAAAAAATTTCATCAACCAAGTTTAGAGGTGAATTACATAAAGTCACTACACCTATATTTTCTTTCCTTTTATAATTAACTTTTCTACCATATGACATTCTTACAACTCCTTTTTTATCCCTAGTACTTCATCAAATGCATCATCATGAGCATCTATAATTTTTCCAACTTCTTTTGCATCACCAATCAAGCTATAGTCTATTTTAGCTTTATCGAGAAACTCAATTAAATCTCTACCTGCGGGGCTATATCCAGCAGCTAATATGACAGTGTCAAAATTAATTTTTTCTATACCTTCTTTATTTTCTAATTCTACATCATTACCATTAATTGAAATGACTTTAGTTCTCTTTCTTAAGTTTACCCCTAGTGTTTCAAGTTCTTTGGTCATAATCCATTTATAACCACCTAATCCTTTTCCAATCTTATTGGTCATTTCAGCTACGGTAATTTTACATGAATCCTGCAATTTTATCCCCGGTTGAACAAGTTTTGTATTCTCTGTATCAATAAAAAGATCTTTATACAGTTTTTTAGATATATATTTTGCTTTGAAATCCTGATAAAATATTTGAGGCATAAACTTGCTAATCAAATATTCTGTAGTTTCCAAACCTACAATTCCTCCACCTATAATTAATATCTCTCCTTTTAAAATTTTTTGCAGCTTACATTCTTCAGCTAACAATACTTCTTCTGCTGTTATAACATTTTCACTATTAATACCCTCAATTGATGGTATTATTGAATTACTTCCTGCTGCTATAAAAACATAATCGGGATTAATTTCTTTTATTAACTCTTCAGTAACTTCTAATTTAAGTTTTATCTCTACATTTAAATCTCTAATTTTATTTTCAGTAACTTTTATATAATTTATAAAATCTTCTTTATGTGGAGGTTTGCTTGCAGCTATAATCTTACCTCCTAAAGAATCTTCTTTTTCACATAAAATAACCTTGTATCCCTTTATAGCACTAAGCCTAGCAGCCTCCATGCCAGCCGGTCCACCACCAACAACAAGTATAGTCCTATGATTCTTTCCCTTTTCAATTTTAATGTTTTCTTTTCCAGCTTCGGGATTGAACACACATTTAACGTCCTTAAATTTTAAAACTCTCTCTATACACCCTTGATTACAAGCTTGACATTTCCTGTATTCTTCTCCTTTTTTAACTTTATTTGGATAATATGGGTCAGTAATTAGCTGACGACCAATACCTATAATGTCAGCCTTTCCTTCCGCTATAATATTTCGGGATATTTCAGGTTCATGTACTCTGTTTGAAGTTATAATCGGAATGGATAATACTTTTTTGATTGCTTTAGATAAAAAAGCATATCCACCATATGGAATATGTCTTGTTATTTGGGGAACTGGTGCTTCATGCCATCCACCTGTTACACTAACTGCATCAATCATAGGTTCTACGTTTGAAGTGAACCTTTGCATAAAATCCACACCATAACCCCCTAACATATCTGATGCTGATATTCTTAAAATAATTGGAAAATCCTTTCCAACTTTTTCCCTAACCCTACCAATAACTTCTCTAGGAAATCTGATTCTATTTTCTTCGCTTCCTCCATATCTATCAGTTCTTAAGTTTGTCTTAGGAGATAAAAATTGAGTAAGCAAATAACCAGCACTACAACTTATCTCAACAGCATCTGCACCTGCCTCTTTCCCTCTCAAGGCAGCTTCACCAAAATCTTCAACAGTTTTTCCAATGTCTTCTGCTGTCATAGACCGTGGTTTAGTTTTATATATAGGCGAAGGGATTGATGAGGGTGCTACTGGTTGCTTACCTCCTATAATCGCAGGTATATTGTTTCTTCCACTATGAAACAACTGCACAACAAATTTACAGTCTCCTTGATGCATCAAGTCTGCTAGTTCTTTAAATTCCTTAATATATTTATCGTCATCCAAAAAATGCATATCAGGTGGCCCTGCTACATCATTGACTGCTGAAACAACAGTTATAGCAGAAATCCCTCCCCTTACTCGTTCTTTATAAAATGCCAAATCTCTTTTTGTCATTCTTTTTTTTCTTGCATAACCTGTATGCATTCCTAACATAAAAAATCTATTTTTCAATTTCATATCTCCTATTTTAATAGGAGTAAATAAAGTATCTTTCATTATAAACCACCTCTTACCTTTCCACTTATAATTAGGCATTTGCAAAATTTACAAAGTCTTTAAATAATAAATGCTTTGGACTTTAATTTTACAATTTTTTATTGCACTTGCTTTTCTTAAAATTATAAAACTTACATACTAATATAGAGCAAAAACTATGCCAATAAAATTTAGGTGAACAACTATATTTAAAGTTTTACCTATGTGCAATTATTGTACGATATGTGGAGATTCTGCACTTATGTTTAAATAAAATAAGCTAGTATTACTACTAGTTTATTTTATTGGGTTTTATATATTAAGTTATATATATTTTTATAACTAAAGCAAGCCAAATTTTTTTAGTTTATATTGAAGTGTCCTTCTAGATATACCAAGTTCTTTAGCTGTCTTTTCTCTATGACTATCATTTCTCTCTAAGGCTTTTTTGATAGCTTTTATTTCTTCGATTTCTAAAATAGTACGGTCCTCATATTCATTATCCCTTGTTTTGTTGCTTGCTTTTTTCTTTATTCTAAGTGGTAAGTCTTCTTCCAATAACTCATTGCCACTTGATAAAGCAATTGAACTTTCGAGGGTGTTTTCTAACTCTCTAAAATTCCCTGGCCAATTGTAATTCATAAATATTTCCCAAACTCCAGAAGAAATATTTTCAATATTTTTACCCAACCTTTTATTTAGTTTTTCAACAGAATAAAGGGTAAATTCTTCTATATCTTCTTTTATATATCTAAGTGGAGGACATTCTATAGTAATTATATTTAACCTATAGTACAGATCCTCTCTAAATTTTTTTAATTTAACTGCTTCTTCAAGATTCTCGTTTGTAGCTGCAATAATTCTAGCTTTGAGATTAATAGTTTTACTAGAACCAACTTTCTCAAAAGTCTTCTCCTGCAAAGCTGTTAAGAGCTTAGCTTGTAGGTTTTGATCCAAAGTTCCAATCTCATCTAAAAATATAGTTCCTTTATCAGCTAATTCGAATTTTCCTTTTTTAACTTCACTAGCTCCTGTAAAAGCACCTTTTTCATGACCAAAAAGTTCACTTTCAATTAGGTTTTCTGGTAATACTGCACAATTCACATGAATAAAAGGTTCTTTACTTCTATTGCTTAAGTTATGAATATCTCTAGCAATAACTCCTTTTCCTGTACCGCTTTCTCCTGTTATCAATATTGTCGTGCCTAAATTCTTGATTTTTTTTATTTTTTTTCTTATTTCTTTGATTTTTTTACTTGAGCCTATTAATTGTGTTTCTTCCTCAATATTATCAGATTTGCTGATAATATTATCCTTGGCTTTAAATGTTTGCTTTACTTTATATATCAAATCATCATTATCAAAAGGTTTAGTTATATAGTCATAAGCACCCAATTTCATTGCTTCAACTGCGTTATTAATTGTACCAAAAGCAGTCATCATAATTATTATTATCTTTGGATTAATACTCTTTATCTCTCTTAATACATCAATACCATTTTTTTTAGGCATTTTGTTGTCAAGAATAACTAAATCATATTTTTCTTCTTTGAACTTTTGACAAGCTTCTTGGCCATCTTTAGCAGTTTCTACTTCATACCCTGCATTTGTCAATTCCTCATGCATAACCTTCAAAATAATTAATTCATCATCAGCAATCAATATTCTTTTCTTATTCATATACATTTTACATACCCTCTTTCTAATAAGGTAAGCAAACTTTAAACTCTGTGCCCTCATGAAGCTTAGAGTTTACTACAATCTCTCCACCATTCTTTTCGATTACTCTTTTTACTATAGATAATCCTAATCCCGTACCCTCTCCTTTAGTTGTATAAAAAGGAGTAAATATTTGATCAATTTTATCATTACTTATACCTTTCCCATTGTCACAAATAGTAACTATTACTTTGTTTTCCTTTTCTAATTTGTAATTTTTAATAGTTATCGTTCCTTCCATTTCAATTGCTTGTACTGCATTAAATAAAATATTTAAAAATGCCTGTTGCAATTGAACATTATTACCTCTTATAAGAGGTAAGTCTTTTGAAAATTTCTTTTCTATATTAATATATTTTGATTCTTGATGAAAACTCACAATGTTAAAGCATTTCTCTAATATCTCATTTATATCTAGTGAAGAATATAATTCTTCTTGTGTTATAAATGAATAAGATAGCATCTGTTTTATTTTTTCGTCTAATCTATCCACCTCATCTATAATCGGTTCAATAAATTCATTATACTTCTTCTGATGAGAAAACTTTTTTTCTAAAATTTTAGCACATCCTCTAATACTCATTAAAGGATTTCTTATATTATGAGCAACACCTGTTGCCAATTCTCCTAAAACAGCAAATTGATTAAGCTCTTCTAATTGTCTTTCATAAATTTTTATTTTTGTAATATCTCTTGCAATTAGCATAATACCCTCAACTTGGTTTTTATTATCAT
>CAZNLP010000075.1:0-9127 GCA_964574015.1 uncultured Clostridia bacterium
AACCGCAAACAGTGCATTCATATTTCTTCATACAATTTCACCTCTTTCACTAGATATATTATTTATTAAAAAGTTATCTTTATTATAACATAACTTTTTATACTTGTTTAACTATTTATTAATTTATTTACCTTTCTAATATCTCTTTCTCTTTCGATTATAGGTTTTTTATTATTTATATATACATTATGATTCTCGGTATACGAGTTTTCTTTTTCCTTTTTGTAAAGTACTCCTAAAGGATATTTTTCACTTTCCAAAGCCTTTTTATAAGCATTTTCAAAGGAAGTATTATCGTAGTCATCCTCCAAATAATATGAGTTTTCTTTATACCATTTATGAGTATTGACCTTATTAAATGATACACAAGGTTGGAAAATATCTACTAAAGCATATCCTTTATGGTTTATTGCTTTTTTTATTATTTCCTTTGTTTTATCTATATCACTTGAAAAAGCTCTTGCAACAAAAGTCGCCCCTGCTGACAATGCTATGGTTAAAGGGTTAAAAGGTTCAAGTATAACCCCATCAACTTGAAGAGGTGTCTTAAATCCTTCCTGACTTGTTGGAGATGCCTGTCCTTTAGTCAATCCGTAAACCATATTATTATGTACTAAGTGAGCTACATCGATGTTCCTTCTTATATTATGAATAAAGTGATTTCCACCTTCAGCATACATATCACCATCTCCACCTTCTACTATTACCTTTAAGGATGGATTTGATGCCTTTATTCCGAAAGCTACCGCCATAGCTCTTCCATGCAATCCACTAAAAGCATTAATATCAAGATATTGAGGCATTTTTGCAGCTTGTCCTATTCCGGCTACAATTACAGCTTCTTTTTTACTCATACCCATTTCTTCTAGAGCTTGAATGATTGCTTTTCTTATTGGGAAATTACCACACCCGGGACACCAGGCTATATCTATATTCTCCTTAATATCAAAAGTCATTACAGCACCTCCTTCATTTTTGTTTCTATTTCTTCAATGCTAAAAGGTTCTCCATTATATTTTAATATTTTTTCATCTACTTTTATATCAAGTTCTAATTTTAATAAGTTAGCTAACTGTCCTCTAATATTGTTTTCTACTACTACTATTTTTTCTGCCTGCTTAAAATATTCTTTTAGACTTTCACTTAAAGGATAGAGCTGTTTTATGTTTAAAAATGAAGCATCTAACTCTTCATTATTGTTAATAAATTCTGATAAAACTCCATATGTTGAACCCCACCCTACTACTAGGTTTTTGTATTTTTTACTTCCAATTAATTCAGGCTCTATATATTCTTTTAGTATCTCTTCAGTTTTTCTCATTCTTTTTTCATTCATTTTAATTCTTAAATCGAAATCTTCAGTTCCTAAGCCTTCTTCGCTATGTTCGTGACTATCTCCCTTTACTGTACCTTCTCCATATCCTGGTATACCTCTTGGAGAAATTCCACTATCTGTCAATTTATATCTTTTATAATTTTCATCTGTTTTTACTATATTCTTTTCCAAATATTTATCTTTTACTTCAAACTTGCTCATCTGACCTGAAGAGTCAACATAAAACTGATCTGTTAAAATAAAGACCGGGGTCTGAAATTTATCACTTAAAGCAAATGCCTTTTGAGTTAACTTAATACCATCTTTATAAGTTCCAGGAGCAAGTACTATCCTTGGAAATTCTCCATGACCAGCATATACAGTTAAGTTTAAATCAGCCTGTTCAGTTCTTGTCGGAAGTCCTGTTGCAGGACCGGGTCTTTGAGCTATATGTACAACACATGGTGTTTCAGAAACTCCTGCTAAACTAACAGCTTCCTGCATTAATGCAAATCCACCACCAGAGGTTGTTGCCATTCCTCTTCCACCAGCATACCAAGAACCTATTACCATGTTTAAGGCAGCCACTTCATCTTCAGCCTGCTCTACTAATATGTCGAAATCCATTCCTTTACCTGCTAAATATGTGAGTACTCCCGTTGATGGCGACATAGGGTAAGATGCAACAAAATTACATCCTCCTGCTAAAGCTCCTATACCAACAGCTTCAGTACCACTGATGTTTTTAAAGTCTTCTAATTCTGTTTTCTCTACATGACAGAGTTCCTTATATTTTTTACCTTTATCGTAACCAACCTCTAGTGCTTCGATATTTTTATTAACTATATCCTCACTTTTGTCGCTAAAAATATCTTCAAGCTCTTCATTTCCATCCTTAATTTTAATATCCAGCATTCCAAGAACAAATCCAAATAAAATTGTATTTTTAAATAATTTATTCCCAACTTCTTCTGCTAATTTATTTAAATTTATTTCTTCAAGTTTACTGTTGCTCTTTTTAATTATTTCATTATCTTTATAACTTTCACTTCCGAATACTACAGTGTTTTCTGTTAAACGATTTTCTAATCTGTATAATGCATTATCATTTAGTAAAAATAACAGGTCTATGTTGTTTTTATATGCAAAAACTTTCTCATCCGATATTCTTATCTCTACAGTGTTGTTTCCACCTCTTACTCTACTCATAACTTCTTTTGAAGAGAAGTAAAAATAATATTTTGAAATTACTTTAGTGATTAATTTTTCTATAGTTTTTAAGCCTTCTCCCGCTTCTCCAGAAACTACAATACTTACTGAATTTTTCATAAACACACCTTCCTTAGCTTTTTTCAATCTATTCTATTAATACACATTATATAAGTTTTTATTCTTTTATTTTATTTTAAATCCATGATTAAGTTTATAATTGCTATTACTTCCAATGTAGTCTCAATTAATAGAAATTATATATAAGTAGTTTTAAATCTAGTACTATCCTTTATTTCGCTTAAACTGTTCTGGGGTCTTAGACTCTTCGCAAGGCTCAGAGTGGACATTAATGTGGTCATCCTGAGAATTTCTGTGTAAATCTTGCAATCGAAGGATCTAAGACTCTTCGCAAATCTCAGAGTGACACAAAACGAGTCTGCAAAGAAAAGAATTAAAAAAGCGCAGTTTCCTGCGCTTAATATGATTTACACCATTGATTTAACTGTTTCTACTACATTCTCTACTGTAAAGCCGTATTCTTCAACATTTCGACTTCCTTTAGCACTCGCTCCAAATTTATCAACCGACATCGTCTTACCACTAAGGCCGACATATTTACCCCAGCCTAATGGTGAAGCCATTTCTATAGATAGTCTTTTATCTACCTCTTTAGGTAGTACAGAATTTTTGTATTCTTCATCTTGAGCATCAAAAAGCTCCATAGAAGGCATGGAAACAACTCTTACATCGATTCCTTCTTCCCAAAGCGCCTTTTGTGATTCAATAGCTAAAGAAACCTCGCTTCCCGTTGCAATAATAAGGGCATCAATTTTGTTTTTTTCAGGAGATATAGTATAAGCTCCTTTTTCAACTTGTTCTTCAGAAGATTTCTCAAGCTGTGGTACTCCCTGTCTTGTAAATATTACCGCTGTAGGAGTTTTCTTTGAAGTGAAGGCAATTTTCCATGCACCTTTTACTTCATTTCCATCCGCCGGTCTAATCACATTAAAGTTTGGAGTCGCTCTTAGCCCAGCAAGCTGTTCAACAGGTTGATGAGTTGGTCCATCTTCACCAACAGCTATAGAATCATGAGTAAAGCCATAAGGAGTAGGTATTTCCATCAGAGCCGATAATCTCATTGCTGGCTTCATATAGTCGCTAAATATAAAGAATCCTCCAGCAAAACCTTTCAGACCGCTTAATACAATACCGTTTGTTATAGCTGCCATAGCATGTTCTCTTACTCCAAAGTTTATGTTTCTTCCTTTAGGATTATTATATGTAAAATCTCCATCTATTCCTTTAATCTTAGTAGAAGCTGTCAGATCTGCACTCCCTCCTATCAGAAGTGGTGATGCTTTTTGAAGTTCTTTTATTATTGTCCCTGAGGATGCTCTTGTAGCTTCTTTTTCTCCAGGTTCAAATTTTATATTGCTGTAAATTTCTCTAAAATCTAATTGGAAATCTTCTTTCCCTGATATCTGCATCAGTAGGCTATAATCTTCAGGGTATTTTTCTTTATATTTCCCTAATTCTTTATTCCATTTAACTAAATTCTTTTGCTTCTCTTCAACATATTCTTTTATATGTTTATAAACATCTTGAGGTACTTCAAAAGGTTCATAGTTCCAGCTTAATTTTTTTCTTGTTTCTATAGTATTTTTATCTCCTAAAGGTGCCCCATGAGCAGCACTCTTGCCTTCTACTGGAGAACCCTTACCTATTTTTGTTTTAATTTCTATTAATGTAGGGTTTTCATCTTGTTTTTTTGCTTCCTTTAATGCTTTATTTATTTCTTTTGTGTCTTCTCCATCTTTAACTAAGATGTAGTTCCAGTTCATTGCTTCAAATTTTTCTTTTGTGTTTTCTGAGTTAGCCATTTCCACAGGACCATCTAACTGAATATCGTTGGAATCGTACATAACTATAAGTTTTGATAATCCTAGATGTCCAGCTAAACTCGCTGCTTCTTGAGTAACTCCTTCTTGTAAATCCCCATCTCCACAAATAGAATAAGTATGGTGATCAATTATCTTAGAATCTTCTTTGTTAAATTTTGCGGCAGTATATTTTTCTGCTATAGCCATACCTACTGCCATGCTTATTCCCTGACCTAGAGGTCCTGTAGTTGCTTCAATACCCTCTGAATCCATATATTCAGGGTGTCCGGCAGTTCTTGATCCCCACTGCCTAAAGTTTTTAAGTTCATCCATAGGTAAATCATATCCAAGAAAATGGAGCATTGAATAAAGTAATGCTGATCCATGTCCTGCAGATAAAACAAACCTATCTCTATTTAACCAATTTTTTTCTTTTGGGTCGAAATTCATATGTTTAGTATATAGAGTGTACAGCATTGGTGCTGCTCCTAAAACTATTCCCGGGTGACCACTGTTGGCTCTATTTACCATATCTACTCCAAGAAATCTTAGAGCATTTATTGATTTTTCTTCTAATCTCATTCTTACACCTCTCTAATTATTAGATATATATAATTTATCATTACTCAAGAAATATCTCAACTATTATTAGCCATTTATTCTTACTAATTGTTTAAACCTATTAATATTGGGTAACATTATATTAGACGGTTTTTTTTAATTTATGAATTACTTTATAAGGAGTGATTATAATGAAAGATGATAAATGCAAACCTAAGAAAAAAATAACTGGCTCAAACCCACCTGAAGCGTGGGCTGAAGCTAAAAATGTTGATAAAAAAACAAAGGTTAATAATCCCCCAGTTGAAGCTGTAGAAGAAGCTAAAGATTGGGTTGATGATAATCAAAAGTAAATAAAATTTAATCTCCCTTAATTTAGGGAGATTTTTCTTTCTACTTTAACATCCTCATCTATTAAAATATCTATATTTTTAAATTCCTTATATGAATTTATTCTGTTTTTTACCCTATTGATTACAAATTTTACTTTTTCTAATTCTAAATTAGGTAAAAGTAAAAGAATCCTATTTTTGTCCATATTGCAGATAACATCACCTTTTCTTAATGAATTTACAAATATTTTTTTTATTCTACTACTTATGTCATCACTAAAATCCTTCTCTTTCTTATTATCGAAACAAACGTAAACTGGATTTAATTCTCCTCCATCTCTTTCTCTTCTTCTTTTTTCTAATATGTATATAGGATAAAATTCTTCATAGGTACAGAAAAATCCTCCCTTGTCTTTCGATTCTTCCCAGAGATATTTTATTTTATTATTTTTTTCAACAGAAACGCTATTAGTATTATCCTTAATTTTATTGTAAATTTTTTGCATTTCTTCATTAGGCCTTATTCCAAATTGATTATACAAAAGAGTAGTTATATACTCATAATGTTTTTTTGCTTCTTTTATTTTGTTTTTTTCAATTAAAAAATCCATATATTTAATGTGAAACTCTTCTTCATAGTTTTCAATATTTATAGATTTTTCTGATAATCCAAGGCCCTTCTCTATCATATTATTTTTTTTATAATAATCCAAAAGAAAATTCACAGACTCAATAAATAATCTGCTTAGATAATTTCGAGTAGGAATAATCCAGTCCTCGTAAAGTAACTCCGGTAGTATTTCTCCTTTATACATAGATACTGCTTCTTCATATTTTTTTATTTTTTGAGATATATCTTTTTTTACTTCTTCGGCTTCTTTGATTTTTTCTTCAAAATCTTTAAAATCAATGTATACATTCTTTGTAATTAATTTATAGCTTTCATTTGAATATATAAATTTAATTGAATCCTCATAAAAAATATCATTATTTTTTAAATATTTCCTCAATCTATATATCATGTTTTGAACAGCATTTTTTGTATCTTCATAAGTTTTATCCTTATAAAGATCTTCAATAACCATATCTACTGATTTATACTTTCCTTCATTTACTAAAAAATACTTCAATAAGTTAAGTAAGTTAGTTGTATGATTGGTAGTTTCCAGTATTTTATTGTTTTTTGAAATTTCAAATTTCCCTAATATTTTAATTATCAAGACATTATTCTCCAAGTTAAATCCCCCAAATATAAGCATTTAATAATTTATTTTGATATATTTTATCATTTATATTTTTCATATTCAAGGTTTTTAAAGTTTGTACTTTATTATATAATATAATAATTAGACTAGGAGTAAGAAATATGAATATATCTGACCTTAAAGGTAAAAGAAAAACTCTTCAACATTTGTATCAATGTGTTCTCGGTATGGTCACTTTTACTGCTATTTTGTTTTTAGCTTTAGTTAAAACTTTATTGAAAAATTGGTTAGTGGATTTATCCTCAAGCAGAAAAAAATCCCGAAATTAATCGGGATTTAACTTATTTTACTTAATGTCTATTTTTCGACTTTTACTCTTACCTTCTACTTTTGGAGCTTTTACAGTTAAGACACCATCTTCAAGTTTAGCATCAATACTGTCAATATCGATATCATCCAAGTATGCACATCTTTGCATTGAAGTCATTCTTCTTTACTTACCTTCAAAATAAAATCTTCATCAATGCTTCGTATGTTTAAATCATTTTGTGGGAATGGGATTTCAATATTGTTTTCTCTAAATATCTTAATTATTTCGAATCTTATATCGCTTTTTATTGATCGTGAATTATATGGGTCTTTAATCCAGACAAATAGTTCAAAATCTAGAGACGAATCACCAAATCCTAAAAAATTAACTGCTGGCTTTGGATATAACAATATGTCTTTTGTCTTTTTAGCCTGAGTTTTAACAACATCTAAAAGAAGTTCTTTAACAAGTAGAACATCCGTGGAATATGAAACTCCAACAGGAATCGTTACTCTCACCTTTGAATCTCCGTAAGATCTATTCATTACCTTTTCTTCTAAGAAAAAGGAATTAGGTATTATCATATGTTCGTTGTTTAAGGTTTTAACTACCGTTGCCCTCATTTTTATTTCTACTACGTCTCCGATTATATCGTCAACCAATACTCTATCTCCAACTTTTATAGGTCTTTCAAAAAGCAGTATTATCCCAGAAATAAAATTTGATGTAATATTCTGCAGTCCAAATCCAATACCTACTCCAAGTACACTGGCAAATACAGTTAAGCTACTTAAGTTTATTCCTAATGTAGTTAAACTTATTAGAATAACAATTACCATTATAAAATACTGAAATACTGAGTTGAAAGTGTATCTTATTCCTCTATCTAATTGGTATTTATCATATATGTTTGGTAGCAAAAACTTCTTAAGTAATTTTGCAAGGCTATTTGTAAAGGTGATTATAAATAAAACTATAATTATTAAGAATAATGATATGTCTGAATCACCAATTGAAAATAGCTTATTAAACATCCATTTTGAATCAGAAAAATAAGTTAAGACAAAAACCAAATATCCGTAAAATGTTAGCCAATTTAACAATGTTATAAGAACATCCTTAAGTTTTTCCTTTTTTTTAAAAGATTTTTTTATCATTTCTTTAATGATAATTCTGGCAATAAAAATAACTACTGTATATATTAAAAAATATAGTATTATCTCAAATTTAAGGTTTAAAATTTTATTGAAAAAGGATGTTAAACCTAGTGATATTTCACTCATAAGGACCTCCTCATGTAATGTAATAATACTATTTTAACATCCTAATCTAATCTTTACAAAATATTTTTATTTTTTCAATCCATCAAAAAATTTCTTCAAATTTTCGGGCATTACATATGCTTTTTCAGAAATTTCATTTTTTTTATCTCCATAAACCCTTTCCAATACAGACTCTACTATTAATTCCTTAGGTGGCTCTGTATATTTACTGCCTTTGTAACTCCAAGTCCTACAGTCTACTTCATCTCCACATAAATCACCACAAGATTCACAATTATCTTCAGTCACTTCATCAAGTATGTCTATTCCATTTACTCTTATCGTTGGTGAAGAAACAAACCTATATTTCTCAGCCAATTCTTCATTTGTTATATTAATCTTATTTAAAACAACTTCCTTTCCAGCAGCTTTCAGTACATTTTTTACGTCCTTAATAGCTTTCTCTAAATTATTGTCTGCTCCCTGACATCTTTCGCATTGACTTAAATCTAAATATAAAAAATCTATTACAACTTCATCTTTAGATAATTGTTGCTCATCTCCACAGTTGCAGTCAGAACCACAGCAACTTTCATCTTGTTTTTTTATAGTTTCTTCTTTTTTTACGCTTTCTTCTTCACACCCACATGAACAGTTGCTCACTACTTTTAGCTCTTTCATTTTATACCTTACTAAGATATTCTTTAATATCTTCGACCTTTGGTACTCTCCCAGAAAATTTTACATCTTCATCTACAACCAAAGCCGGTGTCTGCATTACTCCGTATTCCATTATCTTTTTGAAATCTTCAACTTTTTCAATCTCGGCATTAATTCCCATTTCCTCTACAGCCTTCTTTGTGGCTTCTTCAAGTTTTTGGCAGTTTTTACATCCGGATCCTAAAATTTTAATGTTCATTCTATAACCTCCATTTTATTTAGTAATATGTTATTTAATTTAAATATTTTTATCTCTTTCCTCATTCATATGTTTATATGTGCATATGGGTATATATACAATTATAGTTCTTTGATAAAATAAAGTCAAGT
>CAZNLP010000076.1:0-9039 GCA_964574015.1 uncultured Clostridia bacterium
ATGAACTTGCTGAGGTGATTCAGCAGTACAAAGTTTTTGCAAGGGTTTCTCCTGAACATAAGGTTAGAATAGTAAAAGCTTATAAAAGAAACGGAAATATAGTATCTATGACTGGAGATGGTGTTAACGATGCTCCCTCTTTACAAGGTGCCGATATTGGTGTAGCTATGGGTATTACAGGTACAGATGTAGCTAAAGGTGCCAGTGATATGATATTAACCGACGATAACTTTACTACTATAGTACATGCCGTAGAGGAAGGTAGAAATATATACAACAACATAAAAAAATCAGTAGTTTTTCTACTATCATGTAATTTAGGCGAGGTCGTAACTATTTTAGTTTCTATACTGTTTTTCTGGCCTATTCCTCTGCTTCCTACTCAGATTTTATGGATAAATCTTGTTACGGATTCTCTACCAGCTATATCTCTTGGATTAGACCCTGGAGATCCTTCGGTTATGAATAAACGCCCAAGAGATCCAGATGAAAGCTTTTTTGCAGGAGGAGTTGGGTTTAGAGCTGCCTTTGGTGGACTTTTAATAGGTGCTTTAACCTTATTAGCTTTTTATATTGGTTTGAACAGTCATGGATACTCACCTAATGCTGAAAATATACCTGAGAATATTTTAACCTACGGAAGAACAATGGCATTTGTAGTACTTGCAGCTTCACAACTTTTTTATTCTCTATCAATGAGAAACGACAAAAAGACAATCTTTAAAATTGGGGTTTTTTCAAATAAGTATTTAATTGGTGCTATCGTAGTAGGATTACTTCTACAACTTGGGGTTATATCAATTCCATTTTTAGCTAAAGCCTTTAAGGTTGTAAATCTAAGCTTACAGGATTGGGGAACAGTTTTAATCCTTGCTGTAATTCCTCTTATATTAAAAGAAATTTCTAAGCTAATTAGATTCTACCTTCCAAAGTCCTAAGTTATTTTCTCTCGCATAATCTTCAGCATCATGTAAAATTTCATTGTATTTAACATCGGGAGGATATGTACCTGCAAAGGCATATCCTTCTTTTACGATTTTTTCGTTATAAAAGGTTCCATCTTCTAAATATATATATCTCAATAATCTTCCGTAATCATCTCTGTCTGAAACATCCTTTTCTATATATATTGTCTTACCTTCGAGTTTATCCTTTGTATATTTACTTGCCTCTATACCAAAGTGTTCAACCTCTCCTGCTTCTTTTACGCTTTCAGGTGTATTAATTCCTATCATTCGGATTCTTTCTCCACCAGAAATTATTATAGTATCACCATCTACTACTCTCTCTACTACAGTTTTTTTCATGTTTTCAAAGTTTTCTGGTGGTTTTTCAGTTGAAATTATGTTATATGCTATAATAATTATTATTATAATCAAAGCCGGTTTAGGAATTTTTTTAATTTGACTAATCTTCATATTGATCTCCTAACAGGTTCATTAGTTTATTGAATTTATCAAATATTTATTGTACCATATACTAATAAAGTAATAAGGAATTTAGTTATATTATTTTATTACCCAGTTTTTAAAAATATAATCGATATTATAAATTCTGTAGCTTCTGTAAACTAGTATTTGAAAAAAGACTTTTTATAAAAATAATCAAAATCAATTTTCTAATGATTTATAGGATGTGTATTTATGGTTAAAAATAAAAAAATAATAATTTCAATCTTATTATCCATATTTTTGAGTTTTATTTTTGCATTTTTAATTTTAAAACAAATTGCTGATATTAATATTTTAGTTAATCTCAAGGACAAAATTGAACTTTACGTTAAATTTTTTATTTTGTTTTTTTCATCTTTGTTTTTATTTTTCAACTTTAACATATTAGTAAATTTAAAAGATAAAGTATCCCCGAATAAAGAAAATTTAATAAAAATAATAAGAGTTTTAACTTCGATTTTTATGATTTTAATACTGTTTATTTTTTTGTATATAAAATACTCTACTATGGATCTAATAACAATTATCTACTACTCATTTTTCTATGAGTATTTATTAATTGGAGTTATCTTTTCTCTTTTAATTTCAACAGATATAACAAAATTAAAAAATTTTATACTTCCAATTAAGAAATATATATCTAATAAGATAAAATTATCCTACGTTTACCTATTTTTTATATCTCCTCTAATTGGGTTTATAGTTATGGAAATTTTAAATTTAAGTACAGTAGATTCTATAGATATAAATTTTATTTTTATCAACTATCTAATTTATGTAATTATTCATGTTTTTTTCTATATCATATTTAGAAAGATAAAAATTACTTCTTTTGTTTCTTTAATGTTAATTTACTATATTGCTATAGCAAATTATTTCGTAGTTAGTTTCAGAGGAATTCCTATTGTGTTTGGTGATATATATTCAATTAAAACAGCCTTTAGTGTATCCGGAGGATATAATTTTACTTTTAACAGCAATTTCGTGGCATCTGTTTTAATATTTGGATTCACAATGCTTTTGTTAATACTATCTTCAGAAAAGGAAATGAATAATGAAAATAATAGTAAGGAGTTAATTAAGTCGATAATAATTTTTGCAGTTTTATTAACCTTTACAGGCTTTGTTTATAACTCGGGATTGTATTTTAAAGACACTACCCACACCCATTGGGAACCTTCTGCAAAATTTAAAAAATATGGTTATTTTTCAAGTTTTATTTACGATTTTACCAAATCTGTTTCTATAGATATTGATGAATATTCTGTAAAAAAAGTTGATAATATACTTTCAAATCATGTTAGTAACGATAGTTCTTCTAATTCAACCAAGAAGCCTAACATAGTAGTTGTAATGAATGAAGCTTTTTCAGATTTCGATTTTATTGGTGATTTTGAAACTAATGAAGATTACCTTCCCTTTTATAGAAATCTAGAAAAAAATACAATTAAAGGCATCCTTACTACTTCACCCGAAAGAGGTGGAGGTACCGGATATACAGAGTATGAATTTTTAACTGGTAATACAATGGCTTTTCTTAGAGGTTCTAATCCTTATGTTCAGTATATAAATTCAGAAATGCCTTCTATTGTAACTACACTAAAGGATCAAAATTATCAAGCCTTAGCAATGCACCCTTATAAAAAAAGTGGTTATAATAGGGTAAGTGTATACTCTCACTTTGGTTTTGAAGATTTTATTACTATGGAAAGTTTTGATAACCCGGAAACTGTCAGAGGAAATATCAGTGATTTAGAGAATTATAAAAAATTAATTGAGTTATATGAAAATCGAGATAAGAAAAAATCATTTTTTATCTTTAACATTACCATGCAAAATCACGGGGGATACTTTGATACTGGATATGAGTTTGATAATCCTATTAATGTCACTTCTTTCGATGTAAGAGAAGATGTTGATATATTTCTTTCTCTAATGAAAGAATCAGACATGGCTTTAGAATATTTAATAGATTATTTTAAAAAAATTGATGAAGATACAGTTATATTGATTTTTGGTGATCATCAACCAATGCTTGATGATAATTTCACTGAAGCTTTGTACCAAAAACCCCTAAATGAATTGACTTTAGAAGAAAAAGTTAAGCTGTATCAAGTTCCTTTTCTTATATGGACAAATTATGATATTGAAGAAAAACATCTTGAAGAAATCTCTATAAACTATATTTCTTCACTTCTCTTGGATACTGCAGGAGTTGAAACTACTACCTACAATAAGTATTTATTGAAACTTTACGAAAAAATGCCAATAATAGTTGCCAATTTTTACTATGATAATAAAGGAAATGTTTACAGCTTTAAGGATGATTCTAATTTAGAAGAAGAAATAAAAGAATATGAAATGATTCAATACAACAGCCTTTTCGACTTAAAAAATAGGTTAGATAAATATTTTTACTTAAATAATTAATTTCTGGAGTAGATAATTATGACTAATAGATTAGAGATGGAAAAAAAAGTTTTAAGAAAAATGGTTCATATCTACTGTAGAGGTAATCATTCAAAAAATTCTCCATGCTCAGAATGCATGGAAGTAATTAACTATGGTTTAAATAAAATTGACAGCTGCGTATATGGAATAAACAAACCTTTTTGTTCAAAATGCACTATTCACTGTTATGAGGAAAATATGAAAAAAAAGGTAAAAGATATTATGAGATACTCAGGTCCCAGAATAATCTTTTACCATCCTATTATTAGTTTGAAACACTTTTTAAGTTCTATATTTTAAATTTCTACTTCGTCTAGTTCCTGCAGGTTGTTATTATCTATTATATTCATAAGTTTTATAGCATATAAAGGATCTGTTGCATATCCTGCTCTTTTAACAGCCCACGCTCCTTTATCGCTATCGTACATTACATCTCTAAATCCACTATATCTTTCTAAATTCAGTAGTAGATTTTTATGATCCTGCCATGCTTCATTTTTATTATTGTAAGCTCTAAAGTAATCATCAACTCTATAACTCACTCCATTGTATACTTCCCAAGTATTTGAGATTATAGATCCCTTTGTACCCTCTCCTTTTATTCCAAATAGGTTATAAGAAAATTTGCCTGTATATTTATCAACCGGTACAGACTGACCCCATCCTGTTTCAAGTATCGCTTGAGCCGTTTGTAGGGCTGCCGACATTCCAGTTTTCTTTTTAGATTCTAAAGCTAATTCCGATGCAAATTCTATAAATTTATCTTTCTCAATAATCGGTTTGGATGAATATAAGTCTCCTAAATACACGTTAAACTCTACTTCTTCAGTAGTTAAAATCTCATCTTTATAAACTCCTTCTGCTCGAACAGTCATTTTACCTGATTCTGTACCAATAGGGTTGTACATAGAGTTTGATTCGCCTTTCAAGTCATCTAATATAATTCTTCTTGTTCCCGTTTCTTTATCTGTCAGAATAAATTTTAAACTCTCTAATTCTACATTCGTACTGTAATATAATTCTTTTTCTCCAGTTACTACTTCATCAGGTCCTATCCCTTTAAATATTAATTTAGGAGTTCCGAGAACTTTCACACCTACCCAAGGACTATCGTGTAGATTTCCTCTTGTATCTTCTACTCTTACTTTTAGCTCGTACTCTCCCGACTCTTCCGGTCCAGGAAACCATGTGAATCCTCCGTAAGGCTGCGTTTGTAATATTTTCTCTTCATTTGAGCCTTTATCTTTAATTAAATAGTGAGTTTCGTTTACATTAAAGTTTCTATTCGCTATTAAATTAACAGCTCCATCTATCTCCATTCCTTCCGTTACTCCTCTTAAAGTCAGAACTCTTTCTAAGTTAAAGTTTACTTTTATTCCCGAACTTTCGTAAGAATTATCATCTTCATCATAAGCAATAGCTTTTACTTCGTAGGTACCATTATTTTCATAAGTAGGAGTCCAAGTATAACTTCCAAAAGGATCCTGTTTTTCTGATTGAATCAGTTTTCCAGTTTCCACATTTTCCAATTGATACTTTAAGTACTTTGGAAAAAAGTTAAGGTTGCTTTCAAGATTAATACTACTACTATATGTTTGACCTTCAGTAATTCCTTTTAAGCTTACTTCAGGTTCTATATTTACTTCTACATCAATAATATCTCCAGCAAGAAATTTATCTTCTTTATACACTGCTGCTACTAAAAGTTTTTCGCCATTTTCAGACATTTTAGGCATATAATCAAGAGAGTTTATATTGGTATCTGACTCATTCACTATAAACCCTTTATTGCTGCCCTTATTAACTAAAATTAGTCTTAATTCATTCTCTGAGCTTTTCAATTCTTCAGGTATTTCTAAGGAGATTGTTTCTTCTCCCCTAATAATGTCTCCATCCTGATGAGACGTAATTTTTAAATCAAAAAAATCTTCAACTTCTGAGGATTTACTTGAGTCTATAATAACAGTTCTATTCTTTTCATCCCACTCAATTCCTATACCTAAAGCATTACTGATAAGTCTTAGTGGTACATAAGTTCTATCTCCATTTCCAAGGTTGTTTATCTCGGGAGCTACATCACTTAACCTAAATTTCTCTCCATTGTTGTAACTCACTAAATAACTGTCGATTTTTAAAAATACTTCATCTTCCCCTCTCGTAGCTTTAACTGTTCTTTCTTCGCCATCCCATTCTACTTCTCCACCTATTTCTTCAAATACAAATCTTATAGGTACTAAGGTTCTATTGTTTACTATAATAGGTTCGGAAAACTCTGTTATATCTTTGCCATCTACAACTAATTTAACCTTTGCAGCTCCTTGCCCTTCAATTCCCAGTAAAGGTGTTAATATAAATATAAACAGTAAAGTCATTACTATAATTATGCTTAATTTATTATTCTTCATCATTCAATCACATTCCTTTCTTAATATGTAATTATACCATTAGACGTAGGTATATTTAAAGAGTTCAAATAAAAAAGAGTCGTTTATCAAAAAACAACTCTTCTTCATATATATTATATAGAGGGTTTAGTATTTATCCAAATCTTCCTGTTACATAATCTTCAGTTCTTTCATCTTCCGGATTGGAAAATATTTTTTTAGTTCTGTCGTATTCTACAAGTTCTCCCATTAGGAAAAAAGCTGTATTATCAGATATTCTAGCCGCCTGTTGCATAGAATGTGTTACAATTACTATTGTGTAATCTTTTTTCAACTCGTCTATCAGTTCCTCTATCTTATAAGTCGCAATTGGGTCCAGTGCCGATGTTGGTTCATCCATTAATATAATTTCAGGTTGAACAGCTAATGCTCTTGCAATACAGAGTCTCTGCTGCTGCCCACCTGATAGTCCATAAGCATTATCCTTTAATCTATCTTTTACTTCATCCCACAATGCCGCTCTTTTTAAACTTGATTCTGCTATCTCCATAAGTAAACCTTTATTTTTAATCCCGTGTATTTTTGGACCGTACACCACATTTTCATAAATTGATTTTGGAAAAGGATTTGGTTTTTGAAAAACCATACCAACTTTTGTTCTAAGCTCTTCTACTCGAATTGATTTATCAAAGATATCTTTATCTTTATATATTATTTCTCCTTCGGTTCTGACTATCGGAATATTTTCTATCATTCTGTTCAATGTTTTTATAAAAGTTGATTTTCCACAGCCTGATGGTCCTATTATTGCGGTAACCTGGTTTTTTTCTATTTGTAAATTTATATTTTTAAGAGCTTGATTTTTACCATACCACAAGCTTAAATTTTTAACGTCATAGGCTAAATTGTTTTTATAATCATCTAAGTTTTTTACTGTTTCACTCATTATTATCACCCTTCACTAAAATTTCTTTTGAAATTTATTTCTGATTATTATTGCTGCTGAATTCATTATAAATAAAACTCCTAAAAGCACTACTATGGTTGCTGCTGCTAAATTTGCATATTCTGGAGTTAGAACTGTATCTAAAGTCCAGTAGTATATTTGAATTGGTAAAGCTGTAAAATCATCAAATATACTGTTAGGAGTTGTAAGAATTAATGTAGGTATCCCTAAAACTACTAAGGGAGCTGTTTCTCCTATTGCTCTTGATATTGAAAGTATAGAGCCTGTTAAAATTCCAGGAAGAGCAACTGGGAGTACCACCTTTCTTAGAGTAGTCCACTTAGTAGCTCCCATAGCTAAAGAAGCTTCTTTTAAAAAACCGGGAACTGCTTTAATGGATTCCTGACTTGAAACTACTATAATAGGTAATACCAGTAGAGACAGTGTCAATCCTCCGGCTAATATACTGGAACCTAAATTTAACATTCTTGAAAAAACTGTAAGTCCAAGTAATCCAAATATAACAGATGGTACACTTGCCAAGTTTGATATATTTGTATTTATTATTTTTTTTATTTTTCCATTTGAAGCATATTCTTCTAAATAAATAGCAGTGGAAACTCCTAATATTAACGTCACAGGTATAACTATAAGTGTTAAATATACAGAGCCCATAATAACACTAAAAATGCCTGCTTTTTCAGGAAATATAGATAATTTTCCAGTTAAAAAATTAATATTCAGCCAACCTATACTATCAACACCAATTCTGTACAGTAAAATTACAAGAACCAGTAAGGCAAAAACTAATGATAAAGAGAAGATATAACGAGAAACCTTGCTTAATTTTATTCTTCTGGTTATCCTTTTTTCATCTATTTCAATCTTATAATTACTTTTGAACTCATATTTTCTTTCAGTTTTATTATCTTTTATAAATTGAGATTCATAATTCATATTAATACTCCTCTCTATATTTATGAGAAATATATTGAGCCAACATATTCATTCCCAAAGTAAAAATAAACAGCAACAGTCCTACTGCATATAAACTATAGTATCCAGTAGTACCACTTGCAGCATCTCCACTCGTAAATTCTACTATGTATCCTGTCATAGTCTGCATAGATTGAGTTATATCGAAGGTGAAATTTTTCGAACTTCCACTTGCTATTGTTACTATCATCGTTTCTCCTATAGCTCTTGATATTGATAATACTATTGATGATAGTATTCCTGATATTGCTCCTGGTATAACTACTTTCAATGCTACCTCCAATTTAGTCGATCCTAACCCATATGCTCCTTCTTTCATTATTTCAGGAACTGAGTTCATAGAATCCTCTGAAAGAGATGTTACCATTGGAATTATCATAATACCCATAACTATCCCCGGACTTAAAACATTTTTAGCCCCTAAACTTGGTATTAATTTCATTAATAGTGGTGTTACGAAAGAATAAGCAAAAAAACCATAAACTATAGTTGGTATTCCTGCCAAAACTTCAATAATAGGCTTCAATAATTTTCTAACTTTCTCTGATGCAAACTGGCTTAAATAAACTGCCGCTGATAATCCTATAGGTACAGCAACCAATATTGCTATTACCGTTGTAAATAAAGTGCCGTTTATCAGTGGCAGTATTCCAAAAGAAGGGTTTGCATTTAAAGGTGCTAAATCTGTACTGAAAATTTCCTTTATTGGTACTGCTGCAAAGAATTTTGATGCATCAATAACTAAAGTTAGGAGTATTCCTATTGTTGTCACCACAGATATAGATGCCATCACAAGAAAAAACATGGGCAT
>CAZNLP010000077.1:0-8998 GCA_964574015.1 uncultured Clostridia bacterium
AAGCACTAGAAAGCCTCTGTTAAATTTCAGTAATGAAAAAAAGCAATCTATGAAACAAATATTAATAGACGCTAACTTGATTTAATTAGAATTCAACTAATCTTATGGGAGATATATATGGATAAAAACAAAAAAATTATAGGCGCATATAATTTAGTAAATATATGTGCAGGGTTGAAAAAAAATGAAAAAGCACTAATAATAACCGATTATGAAAAAATAGATATAGCTATGACTCTCAAAGAAGAAATAAAGAAGGTTGGGTCTGAGTATACTATTGCCATAATGGAACCAAGAAAAGATCATGGTGAAAATCCAACTAAAGCTATAGTAGATGCAATGATGAATGTAGATGTGATTTTTGCACCTACAAAATATTCATTGACTCATTCTACAGCAAGAGAAGAAGCTAATGAAAATGGCGTAAGATTTATAAGTATGCCGGATTATTCCATAGAAATGCTTAAAGGAGGAGCTTTAGAAGCTGATTTCTTAGGCATGCTACCTCTAGTTGATAAATTTTATGATGTATTAACAAAAGGAAAAAATGCAGAAATTATTTTTGAGAATGAAATGACTTTAAAATTAAATATAGAAGATAGAGTTGCTAATAAAGTTTCAGGGGTTTGTACAAGACCAGGTCTATGGGGCTCTCCTCCAAATATAGAAGTCAATGTATCTCCAAGAGAGGACAAATCAAATGGAGAAATATATGTTAATGGTAGTATACCTATACCAGAAATTGGAGTAGTAGATGTTCCAATTATTTTAAGTATAGATAAGGGTAAAATAAGTTCAATTAGCGATAATAAACAGGGCAAAATTTTTTCAAAAAAATTAATGGAATTTAATAATGAAAACAGTTATATATTGGGAGAGCTGGGAATAGGTCTCAATCCTAAAGCGAAAATAAAAGGATCAATGTTAGAAGATGAAGGAGCATATGGAACTATTCATTTTGGATGGGGACATAACTATGATCAAGGTGGTTTGAATTCTGCTCCAAGTCATATAGATACAGTAACTAAAAATTCAACTCTAATCATAGATGGTAAAACTATAATAGAAAAAGGAAATATAATAATTTGATAATTTGAGATTAAGGAGGTGAAAAATGCTAATAGGAGGATTTCAAGAAATAGATATAGAGTCAGTATTAAAAGAATCACCTGATATATCTAGTGATATAAAACTAAGATTTGATAAAAAAAATATATATAAAAACAAAAAATATTTCAATACAGGAAGAACAGCCTCTATTTTTCTTTACAAATATTGTAATGACTTCAAAGAAGGAGATACTATACTTTTACCGGATTATTTATGTTTAACTCTTATAACGGCTTTAGAAGAAGCTAAAATGAAATATGAATTTTACAAGATTAATAGAAACTTAGAAATAGATTTAGATGACTTGAAAAATAAAATTAATCCAAGGATTAAAGGGATATATATTACTCATTTTTTTGGAGTTCCAGTCAGAGAAAAGGTTAGTAATTATTTAAAAGATAATAGAAAAAAACAGAGCATTAGAATAATAGAGGACATAACTCAGACCCATTATTCAGAAGAAGAGTGCATGGGTTTTGGAGACTATATAATCTGCAGTTTAAGAAAGTGGATGCCTGTAACTGATGGAGGTTTATTGGCAGCAGAAGAAAATATAAAATTTGATAATGTGAAAGTAGAAGATGGATATAATGAAGCTTCTTATTATCAATTACTTATAACTTGCTTCAGACAATATTTCAATAAAAACCCTCAGAAGAATAGTTTTGACTATAATCGATTAGAAAAAAACGCAAACAAAAAAAGATATGAAGAATTAAAAATGAGAAGTATGACATCGATCTCAAAAAAGATAATGCTGAACTTAGATGAAAATAGTCTAATACGAAAAAGAAAGGAGAACTATTCTTTTTTGTATGAAAATTTAAAGCATAATAGAAACATAGTTATTTTAAGCAAAGAAATTGATAAGAATTCAAAAAACGTTCCATTTGGGTTTGTGATTCTTGTAGAAAATAGAGATGATTTTTATAATTATTTAATAAAGCATAATATAATTGGAGAGATACAGTGGAACTTACCAGTAAAATATTATATACCAGGAGAAGATGCATTATACTTATCAAAACATAACTTAATGATTCACTGTGATCAGAGATATGGATTAGATGAAATGAAATATGTGGTTAAAATAATTAATGATTTTTTTAAATAATATTAAGTTAAGAAGGAGAATTCATGCCTTTTGGTAGAACCGGAAAGATACTTTATATAAATTTAAGTAATAAAACAACAAAAATTGAAAGTACGGAGAAATATATTTCCTTTATAGGAGGAAGAGGGATTAATCAGTGGCTGTTATATAAATTAGTAGATAAAAATGTAAAACCACTAGACCCAGAAAACGTTGTTGTTTTAGGTGCAGGTCCATTTGTTGGCACCTTTGTTCCTGCTGCAAGTAGGTTGGCAGTAGATTTTAAGAATGTATTAACTGATGGAGTTGGTTCAGGTAATTGTGGTGGACAATTTGCTAGTGAAATGAAATTTGCTGGTTATGACCATATAGTGATTTATGGAAAATCAGAGTCACCAGTCTATATCTATATAAGAAATAATAAAGTTTTTTTTAGAGATGCATCTTATGTGTGGAATAAAACTACATGGGAAACGGAAAATTATATAAAGAAAAAAGAAGATGACAAATCAATTAAAACTCTAACTATAGGATTAGGAGGAGAAAATTTAGTCAAATTTGCATGTATTATAGGAGATAGAGGAAGAGGTGTAGGATATGGAGGCGGTGGAGCAGTATTTGGAAGTAAAAAACTAAAAGGAATTGGGATAAGAGGTACAAACTCAATAAAAGTAGCATATCCTAAAAATCTACTAGAAAAAGTAAGGAAATACAATACTGATGTGATAGAAAAAAGCAATATGGTTCGTGTACATCGCAAAGGAGGTACTCTATTAGCATATTTGTTACCCGGAGAAAATAGGCCACATGGTGTTAAGAATATGAGCGAAGAATTTTGGGAGAATAAAAAGCTTTCTAAAATGAGTAGGGATAAATTTGATAAAGATTATTTAATTAGAAGGCAGTCATGTTATAACTGCCCAGTTTATTGTAGTGGAATATATGAAATAAATGGACTTAAATGTGAAGGTTTACAGGCTAATACTATCAGATCTTTTGCTACAAATCTTAATTTAACAATTCGAGAAAAGATATTAAATATTCATGCTTTAACAAACTTATATGGATTAGATGGAGATCAGACTTCTGCAGTTATTGGTTGGGCAATTGAGTGCTATGAGAATGGAATATTGAATAAAAATGATACAGATGGTTTAGAACTTAGCTGGGGTAATGGAGACGATATAATTAAATTACTGGAAAATATTGTACATCGAAGAGGTTTTGGAGATATTTTAGCTAAGGGAGTATATGAATCATGTAAAATGGTTGGAAGAAATTCAGAAAAATTTTCAGTTTTAGTAAAGAAAAATAGCCTGATGGAAGCATCAATGAGATCTCATAAGGCATGGGCACTTGGAATAATAACAAGTACAAAAGGAGGTGGACATTTAAGAGGAGCACCTGGGGAAGAAGCACAAAAAATTACACCAGAAGTAAGTAAAGAATTGTTTAATATTGACAATATTTATGATCCTACTTCCTACAAGAACAAAGCAAGATTAGTAGTATGGCAGGAAAATTATAAGGGAGTAATTGACATAATGGGGTTATGTGCTTTAACTAGTATGTGGATGGATATTTCTTTATATCAACCTGAGGATATAGCAGAGTTTTATAATCTTGTTACCGGAGAAAATATATTAGCTAATGAACTATTAGACGTAGGGCTGAAGCTGCAAAATTTAGAAAGAGCATTTAATTTACTACATGCAGGATTTGGACGTAATGACGATATGCCTCCTAAAAAGCTTTCAGAAATTCCAGTTGAAGAAGGTCCATATAAAGGAGAAAAATTAGACTTGCATGATTGGAATAAGATGCTGGATGAATACTATGAGCTTCATGATTGGGATAAAGCTACAGGGAAACCTACGGAAAATATATTAGTTGAATTAGGATTGGAAAAAGTAGTTGAAAATTTAAAAGCAAACGAAATATTTTTACATAAAGGGGTTTAATATAGTTATCATAGTACAAGGGGAAAATTTATGAGATTGACAATAAATAAAAATAAATGTGTAGGATGTCGTATTTGTGAACTAGCATGCTCCTTCCATCTTAAAGAAGAGTTTAATCAAGAGTATTCGAATATTAGAATATATTTTAATGATGATGGCGGATTAGATATAAAAATATTAGAATCATGTAGTTGTAATGGAAAACCTTTATGTGTTGAATTTTGTCCTACAGATGCCATAATTGAAAATGAAGAAATTTAAATAATGAATATTAAGTTATTCCATTAAAATTAAACTACCTCGAAAGATCTTGTTTAGAGGTTTTTTTATTTTAAAATATATTAGTTATAAATTGAAAAAACGTTTAAAATCTAACTTTCAATAGATTTGCTTATATTTTCCATGTAGAATGGGTAATTAAATGAATGAAGGCTTAAAAATTAAATCTATATAGAAAACAATGGATAAAGAAAGATATAAAATAAATTTTTACAAGGGAGAGATTATAGTGAATTTCACAAGAAAATTTAAACATTCTAAAATATTAATTATATTAGCTTTTTTTATAGCATTTAGTCCAATAAATGCTTTTGGACAGGTAGACTCTGAATCTTTAGAGTTGGAAGACCTTCTTCCTCAATATAACAACTTTACCTGGACATATAATGGTTTTGCAGAATATGGACATGATATGGAAATTAACAATATAGTTGTAGATGAAATGGATACTCGTTATAATATCGAAGGAACTGTTCATGATATGTCGGGAGGAGAATCAGATACGGATTATTCTCTTAATATAGAATATATTATTGAACCCGATGTGATTGTTCAAAATAAGGTTGAAGAAGCAATGTTGGATTCAAAATATGATGAAATCGAACTTATCAGGACACCTTTAGAGGAAGATAATACTTGGTACCAGGAAGTAGAAGATTCTGAGGGAACTTTTACAACTCTAAAATCTACAATCACAAATGTAGAAGATACTGATGAAGGGACGGTTTTTACTGTAAGATATGAAGATATCAACAGCGACTACTATGAACAAAGAGAAATTAAAGAAGGAGTAGGCGTTATATCCTTTGAAAGAATAATGTTTAATGAAGATACATCATATGAAATGGGATACTCTATTAACAATGAACACTCAGGTGTAGATATAGATTTAAGTTTTCAAGATATTTCAAATGACCAATGGTTTTCAGACTACGTTTCGAAGCTGATTACATTGGATCTTATCGATGGATATCCAGACCAAACTTTTAGACCTAACGGTGAAATAACAGTAGCAGAATTTATAAAAATAACAGTAGAATCCCTTAGCTACTATCCAGAAGGAGAATCCGATTTATGGTTTGACATTTATGTAGAAAAGGCTGCGGAACTCGGACTGATAGAGGAAGGGGAGTTTGTAGATTACAATCGTCCTATAAGTCGTGAAGAAATGACAAAGATAATTGTTAATGCAGTAGGTGAAGAGCCGCAGAGTGGTCAATTGGAGTTTAGTGATGCTAATGAAATTGATTCAGAATACCTTCCATATATTTATACTGCAGTTGAATTAGATATTATTAAAGGCTATCCTGACAATAGTTTTGGTGCTAATCAAACTACCACAAGAGCAGAAGCTTCTAAATTATTTACTATATTAGTTGAACAAAGAGTTAATATAGAAGAATTTAATAAAGAAGATGCTGCAGCTTTAGAGGTAGATTTTGAAAATCGCTTATTTCAAGAAACAGAAGAAGATAGCTGGGCGGTAAAAGATTTTGATGAAAAAGAAGAGCTAATTGAGTATTTTTCAGAAATTATGGATCGAGAATTAGCAGAGACTTATGTAGATGACTATTATGAGTACATGGATGGAGAACTTACTTTACCTCCAAGAGATGGGCCAGTACTAATTATCGAAGACCGTGATTTTTATCTTGAGATGATTAATATAATAGAGTATCAAGTGATACAAGAAACGGAGACAGAACTTCACGGTCAATATACACTTACTATCACATATAAATATGAGAATGGTGACTGGATTATGAAAGACCGTGATGTTGAGTAATAAGTCTTATATACTTTTATTAGTATTTAAATAAAAAAACTTTTAGAACACACATTAAAGCATTTTGCTTTTAGGTGTGTTCTTTTTGTTGCGATCAAATAACAGATTGAATTTTTTTATTTAAGATATTAATATTATAGTCTTCAAAATTGTAATATATTACAGTTATAATTAATGATAAAACTTGAAAAAATATTAATATTTAAAATTTTTATAAATTATACATATATTTTATAAAAATTCTGTATTTATAATTTTGAATACAGCCTAAAGGGCTAGTATTATCAAGATATAAAAGATTTAAGCATATTTTCGTATAAATAATAATTATATATATTTAAGTTTGAATTGACTTTTGATAAGTTAAATGCTAAAGTTGTAATATATCACAGATTAATTACGGATAATTTTTAATAAATTAAATTCTATATAGGAGTTGAACCAATATGATTAAGGAAAATTTTACAAATAGTGTAATGACATTGACCGAAAAGAAAAAAAGTGAAGTAACAGATCGTATATTAAAGGAAAGACTTAATAATATACTTCCTAAGATTATGGATGAGCAAGATATTGATTTTTGGATAGTTATGGGGAGGGAGTTTAATGAAGGTCCATTACTTAAGACTTTTTTCCCAAGTAATCTTAAGTTTGCAAGAAGAAATATGATACTACTTTTTGCTAAGGATGGAGATAGTGTTGAATGTATGACTGTTTATCCAGAAAATAATATTGTGAAAGATTTTTATAAAGGAGTATTAAGAAAAGACGAAGAGAATGACTGGGAATGTATAAATAGAATTATAAAGGAGTATAATCCTAAAAATATAGGAATAAATAAATCGAAGCATATACAGTACACAGATGAGTTGACTGTATCTTTAAATGAATTTTTAGAAGAAAATATTGATAAGAAATATCTAGATAGATTTGTTTCAGCAGAAAAATTAGGAGTTAGATGGCTAGAAACAAGAGTACAGGAAGAAATTGATATATTAAAAGAAATATGCAGAATGACTCATGCAGTTATAGACAAGGCTTTTACTAGAGAAGTTATAAAACCAGGAGTTACAACTACAACTGATGTTGAGTGGTACATGCGACAGACAATGACAGACCTAGGTTATTTCTACTGGTTTGGACCGGATGTAGACTTACAAAGAAAAGGTGAAAGCAACAGTAGACTTTCTAATACAGTAATTGAAGCTGGAGATATAATTCATTGTGATATAGGGATTAAATACTTAGGTTTATATTCTGATATTCAAAGAATAGCTTATATTGCTAAAGATAATGAAGACAGTGTGCCAAAAAGTATTGAAGAAATTTTAGTAAGCGGAAATAAATTTCAAGATATTTTTGCAGCTAATTTTGAAGAAAAGATGACAGGAAATAAAATATTTGAGAATACGATGGAAGATGCTAAAAGTGAATCTTTTAAACCAATGCTTTATACACATCCAATTGGGTTCCACGGACATGGAGCTGGATTATCTATAGGAAAATATGATAATCAAGGACCTGTTCCAGTATTTGGAGATTTACTATTACACGACAGCACTTGTTATTCTATGGAGTTAAATATTAGTCAGCCGTTAGAGGAATGGGATAATCAAATGGTTTTTGCTTATTTGGAAGAAGACATAGTATTTCAAGATAATGAAGTTTCATTTTTGCATGGAAGACAGGATAAGTTCATATTAATTTAGGAAATAATTTAGAGGAGTTTGTCTGTGAAAGTTAATAAATTAATTTATTATAGCGATTATAAAAAAAAGGGAGATACAGGTGTCTACTTTTTATCAAATGAACCTGATAATTTTAAAGATAATTCCATTGAAGAAATGAGACAACACTTATATAAAAATGATGGATTTTCTGGAAAACTACTAGAAATAGAATATTTTAAATTAGCTAGAGACCATAACCCTAATAGAGTTATTTTGGTAGGAATGGGAAACAAAAAAATGTTGAGTTCTGATGAACTTAGAGAAGCTGTAACTAAAATAATAAAAAAAGCAAAAATATTAAAATCAAAAAATATTGATTTTAATATTCCTAAAATTGAAAATGAAGAAAAATTAAAAAAAATTATTAGAATAATATCGGAAAAATCTGTACTAAGCAACTATGAATTTTCTAAATATAAAAAAAATAAAGAACACAGCATATCAGAAACCAGAATAGTATTGGAAAATAGAATAAGCAAAGAACTAAATGAAAGTGTTAAAGAAGGTTATATTTTAGGTGAATCAAACATTTTATCAAGGAATTTAGTAAATGAACCAGCCAATATTTTGGATCCTCAGGAACTGTCTAAAAAAGTAGAATACTTAGGTAAACAATATGGTTTTGAGGTTGAGGTATTAAACGAAAAACAAATAGAATCTTTAAATATGAATGCTTACTTAAGTGTAGCTGAAGGTTCAACAAAGCCACCTAGATTTATAGTAATGAAATATCTAAAAAATAAACAACAAAAAAATAGAACGATTGGATTAGTAGGTAAGGGAGTCACCTACGATAGCGGAGGACTTTCAATAAAAGAAAGTGACTCAATGTTAAACTCTAAATATGATATGGCTGGTGCAGCTGCTGTAATAGGAACAATGACAGCTATATCAAAGATGAATCTAAGAGTTAATGTTGTTGCAGTAGTTGCTGCTTGTGAAAGTATGCTATCAGGTAACAGCTATAAACCTGGAGATATAGTATATACTATGTCCGGTAAATCTGTTTATATTGAAAATACAGATGCTGAAGGAAGAT